>NZ_JBQGCX010001460.1:0-4358 GCF_052038725.1 Actinosynnema sp. | reverse complement strand
CACATCGGTCACGTTTCCGGCTTCGGTGTCCCCTCCGACGTGTTCTCCCGCTACATGCGCATGTCGGGCCACCGGGTGCTCATGGTCAGCGGCACCGACGAGCACGGGACGCCCATCTCCGTCCAGGCGGAGAAGGAGGGGCTGTCCGTCCGCGCGCTCGCCGACAAGTACAACCGCGTCATCGCCGAGGACCTCCAGGGCCTCGGGCTGTCCTACGACCTGTTCACCCGCACCACCACCGGCAACCACTACAACGTCACCCAGGAGCTGTTCCTGGCGATGTGGCGCAACGGCTACGTGGTGGCCAAGACCGGCAAGGGCGCCATCAGCCCCTCCACCGGCCGCACGCTGCCCGACCGCTACATCGAGGGCACCTGCCCGATCTGCGGCTACGACGGCGCCCGCGGCGACCAGTGCGACAACTGCGGCAACCAGCTCGACCCGGTCGACCTCAAGAACCCGAAGTCGCGGATCAACGGCGAGACCCCGAAGTTCGTCGAGACCGAGCACCTCTACCTGGACCTGCCGCAGTTCATCGACTCGCTCGGCACCTGGCTCCAGACCCGCTCCGAGTGGCGGCCGAACGTGCTCAAGTTCAGCCAGAACCTCATCGGCGACCTCCGCCCGCGCGCGATCACCCGCGACCTGGACTGGGGCATCCCGATCCCGCTCGACGGCTGGCGCGACCAGTCCATGAAGCGGTTCTACGTCTGGTTCGACGCGGTCATCGGCTACTTCTCGGCGTCCGTCGAGTGGGCGCGCCGCAGCGGGAACCCGGACGCGTGGCGCGAGTTCTGGACCGGTGACGCCCAGGCCTACTACTTCATGGGCAAGGACAACATCGTCTTCCACTCGCTCATCTGGCCGTCGCTGCTCCTGGGCAACAACGGCGAGGGCGCGGGCGGTGGCGAGCCCGGCTCGTTCGGGAGGCTGAACCTGCCGACAGAGGTCGTCTCCAGCGTGTTCCTCACCAGGAGCGGCTCCAAGTTCTCCACCTCGCGCGGGACCGTCATCTACGTGACGGACTTCCTGCGCGACTTCGGCCCGGACGCGCTGCGCTACTTCATCGCGTCCGCGGGCCCGGAGAACCAGGACACCGACTTCACCTGGGAGGAGTTCGTGCGGCGCACGAACTTCGAGCTGGCGAACGAGTGGGGCAACCTGGTCAACCGCTCCATCTCCATGGCGCACAAGAACGTCGGCGCGGTGCCTGCGCCGACCGCGCCCACGGCGGCCGACCACGAGCTGCTGGAGACCTCCCGCCGGGCGTTCGGCGTGGTGGGCGAGAACCTGCGCCGCTCGCGCTTCAAGGCGGCCTCCTCGGAGGCGATGCGGGTGGTCGGCGCGGCCAACCGCTACCTGTCCGACCAGGAGCCGTGGAAGCTCAAGGACGACCCGGCGCGCCGCGACACCGTGCTGCACACCGCCCTGCAGGTCGTGCAGGACGCCAACACGCTGCTCACGCCGTTCCTGCCGCACTCCGCGCAGAAGGTGCACGAGCTGCTGGGCGGCACGGGCGTGTGGGCGGCGCAGCCGCAGATCACCGAGGTGACCGACCTGGACGTGCCCGAGCGCGAGTACCCGGTGCTGACCGGCGACTACGCGTCCGAGCAGGCCCGCTGGGAGTCCACCCCGATCGAGGTGGGCCGCCCGCTGGCCAAGCCCGCCCCGCTGTTCGCGAAGCTCGACCCGGAGCTGGGCGAGACCGGTCCCGAGTGGGCCCCGATCGTCAAGTGACCCCACGTCGCGGGGAGCGACCGCCGGCGCCGGAGACCCTTCCGGCGCCGGTGGTCGACGCCCACACCCACCTGGACGCCTGCGGCGCGAAGACCGCCGAGGACGTCCGGGCGATGCTGGACCGGGCCGGGGCGGCGGGCGTGAGCCGCGTCGTCACGGTCGCCGACGACCTCGCCGCCGCCCGCTGGGCCGCCGAGGCTGCCACCTGGGACGACCGGGTCTACGCGGCGGTGGCGCTGCACCCGACCCGCACGTCCGACTTCTCCGACGCGGACCGGGCCGAGCTGGCGGAGCTGGCCGCCCGGCCGCGCGTGGTCGCGGTCGGCGAGACGGGCGTGGACTACTACTGGGACTACGCGCCGCGCGACGCCCAGCAGGAGGCGTTCCGCTGGCACATCGAGCTGGCCAAGCGGGTCGGCAAGCCGCTGATGATCCACGACCGGGACGCGCACGCCGACGTCCTGGCCGCGCTGGACGCCGAGGGTGCCCCGGAGAAGGTGGTGTTCCACTGCTTCTCCGGCGACCTGGAGTTCGCGCGCGCGTGCGTCGCGCGCGGGTTCGTCCTGTCCTTCGCGGGGCCGGTGACCTTCCGCAACTCCTCGGCGCTGCGCGAGGCGGCGGCCTGGGTGCCCTCGGGGCAGCTGCTCGTGGAGACGGACGCGCCGTTCCTCACCCCGCACCCCTTCAGGGGACGGCCGAACGAGCCCTACTGCGTCAACTACACGCTGCGCGAGCTTGCGACTCTGCGTCACGTGGAATTGATCACCCTCGCCAATGAGGTCACTCAAACCGCCGAACACGTTTTCGGAATAGGGGTCTGAAACCACTCTTAGTGGTTACTGCTGCCAATGGGTGACGGGGTTGCTCCCCTATGGGTGTGATGCGACACACAATCCGGAATGGGGGTGTTTGCAGAACCCCCGCCCACCCGTTACGGTCCCGTGACCGTGCCCCTCTTGCGCGACGGGGGCACCGGACCCGTTGTCGGGGCGGGAACCGGCACCAGGAGCGAGAAGTCGGAACCGAGCGAACGAAGGAGCTGTCGGCGGATCACCAGCTGACCACTGGCAGCCCGCGCGCGGAGCCCGTGCTTTGCGCCTTCAGGAGGTATGGACACCCGTGACGACGTTCAACCAGGACACCGACTGGTTCACCCCGGTCAGACCCGACACCGCGGTCGCCGTCGTGGACCGGCCGTTCGAGGAGTGGGACACCGCGGTCTTCTCGATCACGCCGGAAGACGTGATGGAGGCCCTGGGCCCGCAGGCCGACCAGGTGCTGGCCGACGCTGACGTCGACGTCGACGAGCTCATCCGCCTGATCAACGCGGAGACCACCCTCCTCCCGCCGATCATCATCCCCGACGAGGTCTCCCAGGACCGCGTTCCGGGCGCGCTCGCGGCCGAGGAGCCCGACGCCCCGCCCGCCGCCCTGGTCGAGGCCGCCGGGAAGTGGAAGCGCCGCTTCCTCAAGGCCGCGGTCGCCACCGTGCTGGTCACCATCTCCGGCGGCGGCGCCACCGCCATCGCCATGGACAAGTCGGTCACCGTCGACGTCGACGGCCAGGCCCACACCGTCCGCACGTACGAGTCCACCGTCGGCGAGATCCTCGCCGACGAGGGCATCACGATCGGCGAGCACGACGCCCTCAGCCCCTCCCCGCAGGCCAAGGTCGGCGACGGCGGCAAGATCAGCCTCGACCGGGGCCGCCAGGTCAAGGTCACCGTCGACGGCGAGCAGCGCGAGGGCTGGGTCCGCTCCGTCAACGTCGCCGAGGCGCTCGACCAGCTCGGCGTCCAGGCGGGCGAGGGCTCCTGGTTCTCCGCCGCCCGCGACGCCGACGTGCCCCTGGAGGGCATGTCGCTGGAGGTCAAGAGCCTCAAGGCGGTCACCGTCTTCGACGGCGCGAACGAGCCCCGCCAGCTCCAGACCACCGCGCTCACCGTCCAGGAGCTCCTGGACACCGAGAACCTCACCCTCGGCCCCGACGACCGGGTCGAGTCGGCGCTGGACCTGCGCATCAGCAACGGCGCGGAGATCCACATCAGCCGCACCGGGGTGTCCGTGATCAACGCGACCGAGGCCATCGCGCCGCCGGTCGAGGAGATCACCGACGCGAACATGATGAAGGGCACCAAGGAGACCGTCGAGGCCGGCGAGGCGGGCGAGCAGATCGTCACCTACCGCGTCACGGTCAAGAACGGCAAGGAGACCGGCCGGGAGAAGCTCGGCGTCAAGGTCACCAAGGAGCCCAAGGCCAAGAAGGTCAAGGTCGGCACCAAGCTGCCCCCGGACGGCGCCGTCTGGGACAAGCTCGCGCAGTGCGAGGCGGGCGGCAACTGGGCCATCAACACCGGCAACGGCTACTACGGCGGCCTCCAGTTCAACAAGAGCACCTGGGACGCCTACGGCGGCAGCGCGTACGCCGCGTACCCGCACCAGGCCACCCGCGAGCAGCAGATCGCCATCGCGACCAAGCTCCGCGACGGCCGGGGCGGCAGCTACTCGGCGTGGCCGGGCTGCAGCTCCAAGCTCGGTCTGTGACTGTGACATTCCTGGAAGCGGAGGCCTGACCGCCCAGGAGGGAAAGCGCCTCCTGTGCGGTCACCGCTCCGCTTCAC
>NZ_JBQGCX010001459.1:0-1747 GCF_052038725.1 Actinosynnema sp. | reverse complement strand
CGCTCAGGGAGCGAGCCCGTCGAGCAGCGCGAGCGTGCGGCGCAGCCCGGCTCCGGTCGGGACCGTGACCACGCGCAGCAGGCGCAGCAGCCCGAGCAGCGCGAGGACCATGCCGACGGTCTCGAACAGCTCCTCCAGCGCCGTGAGCGCGTACATCATCCCCAGCGACCCGCTCTGCCACGCGAGACCGGCGGCGGCCTCCAGGCCGAACGCACCCACCACGACGAGCACCGCACCCGCCCCCACCAGGCGCACGACGTCGCGGGGCAGCTGCAGCAGCCAGCGTGCGAAGAAGAAGCCGACGACGAGCGCGACGACCAGGCCCGGCCCCACCCACGCGTAGGTCGGGATCGGCACACCGAAGGCATCCCGGGCCCAGTAGGCGACGTAGCCGAGGCGCTCGTGCAGCGACGCGGTCTCGTCCAGCGACAGGGCCGCGAAGCCCGCGGCCACGAGCAGGAACATGCCGCGACCGGGGCGCCAGCCGCCCGCGTGGAGCACGGCGACGAGCACGCACACCACGCTGCAGGCGAGCAGCAGCGTCGCGCTCCACCAGGACGGGACGTTGGCCTCGCCGCCCACGCTCAGCGCGCGGAACCACTCGCTGGTGGTGTCGTGCAGCACGGTCGCGGCGCTGAGGGCCGACAGCACGACGGTGACGGTCAGGGTGACGACCGCGACCGGGCGACCCAGCGTCGTCACGACCCGCTCGGTGCCGGGTCCGCGGACGGGCCCCGTGCGGGGCGACGCCGGCGTGACGTCGACGAGGGCGGGGTCCCGTGCCATACCTGAACCGTACGTGAACGCAACCTGAACGCCGGGCTCCGACGTGCGGCCCGGGACCGGCGGTCCAGGCGGCGCCCGGGGTGGCGCCTGCGCCCGGCGCGGGCACGGCCGAGGGGCGGCTACACTTCTCCACGCAGCCGTGCGCGCCCCGGGCGACACGGCCGTGGTGGGTGTAGCTCAGCTGGTAGAGCGCCGCGTTGTGGTCGCGGATGTCGCGGGTTCAAGTCCCGTCACTCACCCCACCGAGTGCCCGCCTGACCCGCACGAACACCCTCACTGCGGCGGTCGGGGAGCGCGTCACTCGCCGGCGGCACTCGGCGCCGCACCCGCGTCGCCTCGGCTCGCCCTCGTCGCTGCGCTGCCCGAGGGGCGGGGCCCTCGCTGCAGGCCCTGCTGCCCAGACCCGTGTCCGTTGCTCGCCGTAGCCTGGGGCGGTGCAGCCGAGCGGGTTCCGGAGCGGGCGGGTGAGCCGGTGGGCGCACCTGGGCGTGCTGCTGATCTTCGCCGCGGGCTTCTTCACGATGCACGGCTTCCTCGCGGTGTCCGCCCAGGCGGGCACCCCTCCGGGGCAGCAGCACGGGGTCCCCGGCACTGTCGTCACCCACGTCGACGCCGCTGCTGGGCACTCCGGCGTGGCCGAGCCCAGGGGTGGGGCGAGCACGGACCTCGGACACGCCCCGCACCGACCTGCGCCTGCAGAGCACCACGACCTGGCTGCGGGCTGCGTGATCGCCCTGGTCGGGGTCGCCCTGGCCGGGCTCGCCCTGCTGCTGCGCCGTTCGGGGACCACGGCCGACCTGCAGGTCGAGACGTCCGGCGTGGTGGCGAACATCTATGTGTCCGCGTCGCGGTGGTCTCCACCACGCGTCGCTCTCTGCGTCATCCGGGTGTAGCCGGGCTCGGCGCTCCGCGCTGGCACGACCCTCTCGCACACCCCTTCTGACGACAGGAGTTCCACCAT
>NZ_JBQGCX010001458.1:0-2601 GCF_052038725.1 Actinosynnema sp. | reverse complement strand
CGCGGACCTGGAAGTAGGCCCGCACCTCCTCCACGAAGGAGGTGCGGGCGCCGTCGAGGGAGCGGGCGGACTGCTCGGCCGCGGTGAGCTGGGCGTCCAGGAAGGCGACGCGCTCGGGCGCGAGGTCCGAGCTGGGCAGCTCGGCGCGCAGCCCGGCGGCCTGCGCGGCCAGGTCGGCCGGGACCGGGGTCGGCTCGTCCGCCACGGCCCGGCGCAGCCCCTGGTCGCCGGTGTAGGCGTCCACGAGTCCGGGGACGAGCCGGTCGAGCCGGAGCCCGAGGGCGAGGTAGCCGCGCACCAGGCGGTTGCCGTCCATGAGCAGGGGAGCTTACGAGCGGCGGGGAGGTTCCACCACGGTCACGCGCACGGGCGAACCGGCCTGGGGGAGGGCGTCACACGAAGGTGTCAGTGGTCAGGGGCGCCCTCCGCCCGCCGGTAGCTTCCGGCGCGATCGAAACCGCAGGTACACCCGCACTCCCGAGGAGTTCCCGTGCTGAAGAAGGCCGCTGCCCTGCTGGCCGCCGCGACCGGTCTCACCATGATCGGCTCGCCCGCGTTCGCCGACCCGCTGGTGACGGTGCTGAGCGGCGCCACCACCGACGTCAACGCCGACGCCGACGCGGCCGTGGGCGCCGACACGAAGGTCGCGGGCGGCCTGTGCGGCACCAGCGTGAACCTGGTCCAGGTCCCGCTGCCCCTGGCCGACGCCCCGTCGTCGAACAACTGCAACACCGGTGACGGCGGCGCGACCGGCGAGTCGCCGCTCGACGGCGTGACCGACGTGCTGGGCGGGCTGACCGGCATCCTGCCCGGCTGAGCGCCGGAAGCGCTCAGCCGACCCCGGAAGCCCGCCGAGGCCGCGCGGTCCCGCCCACGGGTTTCCGGGCCGCCGAAGGCGGCGACCTCGGGCCCGGTGCTCCCGCCGGGTTCCGGGGCCGTCCCGGTCCACCCCGGATCGCCGCACCCCGGCGCGGCCCCGGCCACTCCCCGGACCGCTCCCCCGCTCCGGCACCACGAACCTCCGGGCTTCGGGGGTTCAGGAGCCGAAGCGGCGGTGCCGGATCGCGTAGTCGCGCAGGGCGCGCAGGAAGTCGGTCCTGCGGAACTCGGGCCAGTAGGCCTCGCAGAACCAGAACTCGGAGTGCGCCGACTGCCACAGCATGAACCCGGACAGCCGCTGCTCGCCCGAGGTGCGGATGAGCAGGTCCGGGTCGGGCTGGCCGGAGGTGTAGAGGTGCTCGGCGATGTGGTCCACGTCCAGGACCTCGGCCAGCTCCTCGATCGTCCCGCCGGACTCGGCGTGCTTCTGCAGCAGCTTGCGCACCGCGTCGGCGATCTCCTGGCGCCCGCCGTAGCCGACCGCCACGTTGACCTGGAGCCCCGTGCGGCCCCTGGTGCGCAGCGAGGCCGCGGACAGGCGGGCCGCGGTCTCGGTGGGCAGCATGTCGAGCGCGCCCACGTGGCGCACCTGCCAGGGGTTGTTGGGCTCGGCCAGCTTGTCGACGATGTCGGCGATGATGCCGAGCAGCGGTTCGAGCTCCTTGGTGGGCCTGGTGAGGTTGTCCGTGGACAGCAGCCACAGGGTGACCACCTCGACCTCGGCGTCCCGGCACCAGTTCAGCAGCTCCAGGATCTTGCGCGCACCCGCGAGGTGGCCGTGGGCGACGTCGTCGAAGCCCGCTTCCTTGGCCCACCTGCGGTTGCCGTCGAGCACCACGCCGACGTGGCGTGGTCGTTGTCTTCCGTCCAACCAGCGGGTGAGGCGGTACTCGTAGCCCTTGAGGAGGACGTTCTTGACGCGTTCGCGGAGACCCACGCTGGAAGAGCGTACGCCGGGTGGCTTCGGTCACGCGCCCGTGTGCTGACCGGTAAACCTACGCTCCCGTAACCTCACTCAGGTGACCGCGTCTACCGTTCCCCCGCAGCCCTCTCCGGCGCTGCGCCCCCGGATGCGGGGCTGGCTGCACCTCTGGTCGTTCGTGGTGTCGGTGGCCATGGCGGCGACACTGGTCGCCCTGGCGGCGACAACCGTGTCGGCGAAAGCGGCTTACTCCACAGCCGTGTACGGAATCACGCTGATGGGCCTGTTCGGCGTCAGCGCCCTCTACCACCGGGTGAACTGGAAGAGCGTCAAGGCCCGGACGTGGATGAAGCGCATGGACCACTCGATGATCTTCGTGTTCATCGCGGGCTCCTACACCCCGTTCGCGCTGACCGCGATGCCCCCGTCCACGGGCTACACCGTGCTGTGGGTCGTGTGGCTGGGCGCGCTGGGCGGCGTGTCGCTGAAGATGCTGTGGCCCAACTCGCCCAGGTGGCTGGGCGTTCCCATCTACATCGCCCTCGGCTGGGTGGCCGTGTTCACCCTGCCGGACATGCTGTCCCACGCGGGCGTGGGCGTGGTGGCCCTGATCATCGCGGGCGGCCTGATGTACACGATCGGGGCAGTCTTCTACGCGACCCGCTGGCCGAACTTCTGGCCGGACGTGTTCGGCTACCACGAGTTCTTCCACGCGATGACGGTGCTCGCGGCGAGCTGCCACTGCGTGGCGATCTGGTTGTCGATCTACTCGTAGCCGAGGGCGCTCGGGGCCTGGGCGC
>NZ_JBQGCX010001457.1:0-1761 GCF_052038725.1 Actinosynnema sp. | reverse complement strand
AGGGCGTAGTTGGACAGGTCCGAGGCGCCGCCTGCGGCCCAGGGGATGACGTGGTGGGCCTCGCACCACGTCGCAGGCACGGTGCACCCCGGGATCGTGCACCCACCATCGCGTGTCGCCAGGCGCAACCGCTGCCCGGGCGTGACCAGGCGCACCCGCCGCCCCTGGTCCACGACCTCGCTCGGCCCGCCCAGCACCATTGGCACCAGGTCGGCCTCGCACGCCAGGCGCCGCACCTGCGAGACCGGCACGTCGCGTCCTTCCAGGCTCGAGCCGCACCCCGGTAACCGGCCGCCACCCGCCCCCGCCGGCACGGCGGCCAGGTCGCGGCGGAGCGTGGCCAGGTCCATCGTGACCACGAGCACCGCCTTGGCCGTCGTCGGCTGCCCGGCGGTCCCGGCCACCCCGCGACGCAGCACCGTTATCAGCGCGTCGTAGCGCCGCTGGCCCGGGGTCCGCAGGTCCACCTCCCCCGTGGCCTCCCGCTCGTCCGCGCCGGCCGGTGCCGCCAGGGGTGAGGTCAGCACCGCCCGCACCGCCTCGTAGTCGCACGAGTCCCCGAACGTGATCACCACCCGGCGCACCGACCCGTCGGCCAGGCTCGACTCGTGCACGTCCCGCAGCTCGCGCACGGCCCGCGCCCGCGACTCGTGGTCTGCCTCGGGCACGCACGCCCGCAGCAACGCCCCGACCACCCGGTCCACGTCGGCGTCCTCGAACACCGCCTCGCACCCCGCCCCGGCCAGCAGCCCCACCGCCTGCCCGTACTCCACCGGCCCCACCGCCCGGCGCACCCGCACCAACGCCCTGTGCAACCGTGCCGCCCGGGCCACGCTCATGCCCCCGGACAGCACGGCGTGCACCAGCGGGGCGTGCACCCCCTCCTGCGCCGCCAGCGCGACCCGCGCCAGGTCCAGGACCGCCCCCCGGGCCAGGTCCGGGCACCGCAGGCCCAACCAGTCCACCAGACCGAACCCCGCGGCCGTGTGCACGCCTCGCGCCGCGACCTCCACCGCCAGCCGCAGCCGCACCCGCTCCAGGGCCGCCGCCGCCACCGCGACCAGGTCCAGCCCGCCCGTGACCTGCTCCTCGACCAGCAGCACCGCCTGGCGCGCCGCGACCTCCGCCCGCACCGCCGACCGCCCCGCATCCCCCAGCAGGCCCGTGCACACCACCCCGGGCGCCTCGCGGGCGGGCACGACCCACCCGCCGGACGACTCCCTCACGGCCGGCCGCAGCACCGCCCCGCCCCACCCCTGAGACATACCCCCACGCTAGGACCCACCACCGACAGACCCGCCCCCGCCGACGGACGGCGGTCGAGAGCTATCGTCGCCGCCGTGGGACACGTCGAGGACCGGGAGCCCCCGGACGGGATCACCAGGCACTTCACCGTGGCGACCTTCGTCGTCCACGACGGACACGTGCTGCTGCACCCGCACCGCAAGCTCGGTCTGTGGCTGCCGCCGGGCGGTCACGTCGAGCCGCACGAGCTGCCCGACGACGCCGCGCGCCTCGAGACGCTGGAGGAGACCGGCCTGCGGGTGCGCCTCGTCGGCTCCCCCGGCATCGACCACGACGCCCCCGGCGCCCCGGTCCAGCTCCTGCGGCCCGAGGGCGTGCAGGTGGAGGACATCTCCCCCGGGCACCAGCACATCGACCTCATCTACCTCGCCGTGCCCGAGGGCGTGGGACCGGGCGACCCGCTCCCGACGCCGTCGACGGACGAGGGCATGGAGTGGGTGGACGAGGCCGGTCTGG
>NZ_JBQGCX010001456.1:0-3603 GCF_052038725.1 Actinosynnema sp. | reverse complement strand
GCCCCGTCTCATACTCCCGTCTTCCACCCTCCGCCCCACCCCACCCCGACCCGGTCGACCACCTCCCCCCCCGCCCCCACTCCCCGTCACCACCGCCGATCCCCGCGCCGCGCCACCCCTACCCACCTGCGTGGTAGGACGTCATTTCGGGTGGGGGCGGAGGCTGGCGGCCGTCACTCCACGCGCTGTGCCAGGATTCCTCGGGTGAGTACGGTCTACGACTGCCGAGTCCAGGACGACCGGGTGGCGGGTCTCGCCGCCGCAGCCGGAGCGGTCCGCTCGGGCAGGCTCGTCGTCCTCCCCACCGACACCGTCTACGGAATCGGCTGCGACGCTTTCGACGCTGCCGCCGTGCGGTCGCTGCTCGCCGCGAAGGGGCGCGGGCCCGACATGCCCGTCCCGGTGCTCGTCGGCTCCTGGACCACGATCGACGGCCTCGTGCTGTCGGTGCCGCGCCAGGCCCGCTCGCTGATCGAGGCGTTCTGGCCCGGCGGGCTGTCGCTGGTCCTGCACCACGCGCCCTCGCTGGCTTGGGACCTCGGGCAGACGCGGGGCACCGTGATGCTGCGGATGCCGCTGCACCCCGTCGCGCTCGAACTCCTGCGCGACGTGGGCCCGATGGCCGTCTCCAGCGCGAACAAGTCCGGCTTCCCGCCAGCCGCGAGCGCCGCGCAGGCGCGCGAGCAGCTGGGCGAGGACGTGCAGGTCTACCTGGACGGCGGTCCGTCCGGCGAGAACGTGGCCTCCACGATCGTCGACCTCACCGGGACGGACCCGCTGGTGCTGCGCGAGGGCGCGGTCCCGGTGGCCGACATCGCCTCCGTGCTGGGCGTCGAAGTCGAGGTCGCGCGCTAGTGGATCTCCAGCAGCCGAGTAGCGTGGTGGGTCCAGTGTCCGAACCGGAATCCCCGAGGGGATAGCCTCCCGTGGGCCAGTTGCCTGCCGCGTCCAACGTCCTCCCGGTCCGGGAGTACCTGCTCGTCGCGCTCACCGCCGCAGTGGTGACTTTCCTCCTCGTCGGCCTGGTCCGCGCGCTCGCGTTCCGGATCGGCGCGGTCGCCCACCCCCGAACACGCGACGTCCACGTCAAGCCGATGCCCCGCATGGGCGGCCTGGCCATGTATGGCGGCGTGCTCGGCGGGATGATGCTCGCCCACCAGCTGCCGGTGCTGCGCTCAGCCTTCGACTTCTCCTACGACCCCTACGCCGTCGTCCTCGGCGGCGGCATCATCGTGCTGGTCGGCGTGGTCGACGACCGGTTCGAGCTCGACTCGCTCACCAAGCTCGCGGGCCAGGTCACGGCCGCGGGCGTGCTCGTCCTCTACGGCCTCCAGTGGTTCGTGTTCTGGGTGCCGTGGGGCGACGACGGCTCGGGCACCGGCTCGCTGCTGGTGCTCGACCAGAACCAGGGCGCGCTGCTGAGCGTGCTGCTCGCCGTCACGATGATCAACGCGATGAACTTCGTGGACGGCCTCGACGGCCTCGCCGCGGGCATCGGGCTGATCGCCGCCGCGGCGACCTGCGCGTTCTCCATCGGCGGTGTCCTCGCCAACAACGAGGGCGACGTCGGCGCCTACCCGCCCGCGCTGATCGCGGCGTGCCTGGCGGGCGCGTGCCTCGGCTTCCTGCCGCACAACTTCAACCCGGCCCGGATCTTCATGGGCGACTCGGGGTCGATGCTGATCGGCCTGATGCTCGCCGCCGCGACCACCTCGGCGTCCGGCAAGCTCAACTACGAGTCGCTCAACGCCAGCGACGTGCTCGGCCTGATGTCGCCCCTGCTGGTCGTCGCGGCGGTGCTGTTCGTGCCGCTGCTGGACCTGCTGATGGCGATCGTCCGGCGCACCCGCAAGGGGCAGAGCCCGTTCTCGGCGGACAAGATGCACCTGCACCACCGGCTGCTCCAGATCGGCCACTCCCAGCGCCGCGCCGTCCTGCTGATCTACTTGTGGGCCGGGCTGCTGGCGTTCGGCGCGGTCTCGCTGACCGTGTTCGACACCGGCGTGGTCGCCTGGTGCTTCCTGATCGGGCTGCTGCTCGCGTTCTTCATCTCGGCGGTCCCGAGACTCCGCGAGTCGCGCAAGAACCGAGCGTGACGGTGGGACGCCCGAACGGGTGTCCCACCGTTCCACTTTTCGGGAAGAATTCGGACATGGGTGACGCGCGCACACCCAGCGCGACAAGATCAACCGCCGGGTCGCGGGGGCCGGGACCGCCCCGCAGCCCGGCGTCACCCCGCCCCTGAGCAGCAGGTACCGCCCGGTTCGGCTCGGTGGCGGGGTTTTCCGCGTTACCGGCGCATTACCCGGCGGGGCCGCGCGCATTACCCTGTGAAAACCCTGTCGGATCGCGCCCGCGCCATTTCCGGGAAACACACCTTCGGGTAGCCTCGACCACGCGCCGAACCGCGGCGAACAATGTCCGAGGAGGGGCCACCGCCTCAGCGCCACGTGAAGTTCGCCCACTGTTCGCCCAGATCAGCGCCGGGCCCCGGCGCACCGTCCGGGTGAGGTCTAAAGCACACCCGGTGAGTGCTCGCGGGGGCGGGCAGCCACAATGGTGGGGTGACGCGACTCCTCGACGCCGCTGACGTAGCGCGCAGAGCGCTTCGGCAGTCCGCCCTCGTGCTCGCCCCGGTGGTGGTGGTCGCCGCGCTCGTCGGCTGGTTCACCGCGGGCCGGGAAGGGCTGTGGGGCGCGCTCCTCGGCGCCGGGATCGCCGGTGGCTTCCTGCTCATCACCCTGCTGACGGTCCTGCTGACGGCCAAGGCCTCACCGACCGTGACCGGCGGGGCGATGATGGGCGGCTGGCTACTCAAGGTGATCGTGCTGCTCGTCGCACTCGCCCTGTTGAAGGACGCGACGTTCTACTCCAAACCGGTGTTCGGCGCCGTCGTGATGATCGCGGTCGTCGTCGTCCTCGCCTCGGAGACCTGGGTCGTGGTCAAGGCCCGGATGCTCTACTTCAACCCCTCCAGCACTGGTCAGGGCGATGCGCGCTAACCCCCGTGTGCAGACCTGGGACCACCGGTTGGTAGGGTGCGCGTAGATGAGTGACAAGTCAGACAAACCACCCCCAAGGGGTGACGGTGCTGTCTGGTCGATCATCGGCACGCTGGTGTCCGGCCCCGCGGTGTGGGGCGGTATCGGCTTCCTAATCGACAAGACCACCGAGAGCCAGATCTTCACTCCGATCGGGCTAACGGTGGGCTTTGTCACGGGGTTCTACATCGTCTATGTACGCCACGGTCAGGGCTGAGGAAGTGCCGGCCGCGACGCAGGGAGACCAGTTGGACACCTTGGTGCTTGCCGAGGGTGGGGAGTTCCACAAGCCGGCGATCGAAGAGTTCTTCCCGCCTGCCCTGCTGTTTGAAGGCACGCCGTTCGAGCTCGACCGGGTCATGCTGATCCGCATCCTCATGACGGTGGTCCTCGCGGCGTTCTTCCTGATCGCCATGCGCAGGCCCAAGCTCGTGCCGAGGGGCATCCAGAACCTCGGCGAGATGGCGCTGGACTTCGTCCGCATCAACATCGCCGAGGACGTCCTCGGCAAGGAGAACGGCAGGCGGTTCCTGCCGCTCCTGACGACCTTCTTCTTCCTGAT
>NZ_JBQGCX010001455.1:0-3574 GCF_052038725.1 Actinosynnema sp. | reverse complement strand
AGCGCGGCGGGTGGCGGCGGCGCTGGGCGCGCCGTCGCTGCGGCGCGGGCTGCGCTGGGGCTACGGGCCCGGCGGGGTGGCGGCGGCTGCGGTCCTGGCCGCGGCGCCGGAGTTCCTGCTCGCGGCGCTGCTGATCGTGGTGGTGTCGGTGTGGCTGGGCTGGTTGCCGCCGTACGGCTGGCAGGGCCCGCAGCACCTGGTGCTGCCCGCGCTGGCGATGGCGCTGCCCGCGGGCGCGGTGCTGGGCAGGCTGGTGGACGACGCGCTGCCACCGGTGTTCGGCGAGCAGTGGGTGTCGCTGTGGCGGTCGTGGGGCTGCTCGCGGGTGGTGCTGGCGCGGGGCGTGCTGCGGCGCGCGCTGCCGCCGGTGCTGCCGCAGGTGGGGCTCTCGGCGGTCGGGATCATCGGCGGCGCGGTGGCGGTGGAGGTGGTGTTCGCGATCCCCGGCGTCGGGCGGACCGCGCTGGGCGCCGCCGAGTCGCAGGACCTGCCGCTGCTGCAGGGCTCGGTGATCGTGCTGCTGCTGGTGGGCGTGGTCGTCGGGGTGCTGGCGGCGCTGGCCCGGCGGTGGGTGCTCGGCCCGGCGCTGCGCGACGCGGCGCTGATCACGCCCCCGCAGGCGCCGGTGCGCGGGCACCGGGTCGTGGTGGCGTGCGCGGGCGGCGTGGTGGCGGTGCTGACGGCGTGGGGGCTGACCCGCGACCCGCTGCGCCTGGACACCGCCGCGCGGCTGTCCGCGCCGGGCTGGGCGCACCCGCTGGGCACCGACTCGCTGGGGCGGGACGTGCTGGCGCGGGTCGGGCACGGGGCGCTGGCGACGGTGGGCGTGGCGGTCGCGGTGTGCGCGTTCGCGTTCGTCGTGGCCCTGCTGCTGGGTTTCCTGCCCTCGGTGACGGGGGCGGCGGCGGAGCCGGCGAACGCGGTGCCGCCGGTGATCGCGGGGCTGCTGGTGGCGGCGACGCTCGGACCGGACGGGGGCAGTGCGGCGCTCGCCGTGGCGCTGGTGTCCTGGCCGGTGCTGTCGGAGCACGCGGCGTCGCTGGTCGAGGAGGCTCGGGCGGCGCAGCACGTGGCGGAGAACCGGGCGCTGGGCGCGAGTCCGGTGTGGACGTTGCGCAAGCACGTGCTACCGGCCGTGGTCGGGCCGCTGGCGCGACACGCCGTGCTGCGGCTGCCGGGCATCGCGCTGGCGCTGGCGTCCCTGGGATTCCTCGGGCTGGGCACTCCGCCGCCCGCCCCCGAGTGGGGCCTGCTGCTGTCGGAGACCCTGCCGTACGTGGAGCGCGCGCCGTGGGCGACGCTGGCCCCCGCGGGCGCCCTGCTGGCGCTGGCGGTGTTCGCCGTGTCCCTGGCCGCCTCAGCCCGTGTTCCGAGGAGGTCGTAGATGGGTCGCGCGGTGGTCGAGCGCGGGGTGGTGCGCGCGGACGCGCTCGCCAGGCTGCTGGTGGGGACGCAGTTCGCGTTCAACGTGGGGTTCTACGCGGTGCTCCCGCACCTGGCGGCGCACCTGAGCGGCGGGCTGGGGCTGGCCGGGTGGCTGGTCGGCGTGGTGCTGGGGCTGCGGACGTTCAGCCAGCAGGGCATGTTCGTGGTCGGCGGCGCGCTGGCGGACCGGTTCGGGCCGCGTCCGGCGGTGCTGGTCGGGTGCGCGCTGCGGGTGCTGGGGTTCGGGTGGCTGGCGTTCGCCTCGGGCACGGCGTCGGTGATCGGGGCGGTGCTGCTGATCGGGTTCGCGGCGGCGCTGTTCTCGCCCGCCGTGGAGTCGGAGGTGGCGCGGCAGGCGCTGGAGCGCGAGCAGCGGACCGGGGAGCCCCGGACGAAGCTGCTGGGGACGTTCCACGCGGGCGGGCAGGCCGGGGCGCTGATCGGCCCGGTGCTGGGCGCTGTGCTGCTGGGGCAGGGGTTCCGGGCGGTGGCGCTGGCGGGCGCGGCGGTGTTCGTGGTGATCCTGGTCGGGCACTGGTTCCTGATGCCGGGCCGCGAGCCGGTGACGCCGCCGCCCCTGACGTTCCGGGGCGTGGCGGGGAACCGGGCGTTCCTGCTGCTGTGCCTGGCGTACGGCGGGTACCTGGTGATCTACAACCAGATGTACCTGGCGCTGCCCGCGGAGCTGGAGCGGGCGACGGGCGGTCAGGCGGCGCTGGGGTGGTTGTTCGCGCTGTCGTCGGTGATCGTGGTGGCGCTGCAGGTGCCGCTGTCGAAGTGGGCCGGGCGGGCGCTGACCCCGGCGGCGGCGCTGCGGTGGGGCCTGGGCGTGCTGGTGGTCGGCTGCGCCCTGCCCGCGCTGCTGCCCGCGACCGGCCTGGCGGGGTCGGTGGTGTTCGTGGTGCTGCTGACCGGCGGCCAGATGCTGGCGGCCCCGGCGGCGCGCGCGCTCGTGCCGGACCTGGTGGACGAGCGGCTGCTGGGGACGTTCATGGGGGCGATGTCGTCGCTGTCGGGGTTGCTGGTCCTGGCCACCTCGGCGCCGCTGGGGGCGGTCGCGGAGGCGGGCGGGGCGGCGATGTGGCTGGGGATGGCGGTGATCCCGCTGGTGGGGGTGTTGCTGGTGCCGAGGGCGGCTCGGACGTAGATTCCCCGGAGCCGCAGTAGTGCGGCCTCTGCGGCGGGAGGGTGAGCCACGATCGGTCGGTGCACTCGACCAACTCGGCGGATGGCAACCAGGTCAACCTGCTGGTGCAGGTGGGAGCGAACCACGGCGCGATCAACCTGGTCGCGGGTGCGGTGCCCTCGGACTTCTACCTGGAGCAGGTCCGGCGGATCGCGCCGGACGAACTGGTCGGGCGCGAGGCGGAACTGGCCGAGCTGGCTGCGTTCTGCGCGGGGCCCGACCGCTACCTGTGGTGGCGCGCGGAGGCGTGGGCGGGCAAGTCGGCACTGCTGTCGTGGTTCGCGCTGCACCCGCCGGAGGGCGTTCGGATTGTGTCGTTCTTCATCACGGCGGGTCTGGCGGAGCAGAGCGACCGGTCAGCATTCCTGCGCGAGGTGACCGTCCAGCTCTGCGCGCTCCTCGGGACCCCGCTGCCGCGCGAGTTCACCGACCCCGGACTGCTCGGGCTGCTGAAGCAAGCGGCGGAGCGGTGCGAGGACCAGGGCGAACGCCTGGTGCTGGTGGTGGACGGGCTGGACGAGGACCGGGGCGCGGACGGTTCCGCCGAGTCCCACAGCATCGTCGCCCTGTTGCCCGTGAAACCCCCTGCAGGGACGCGGGTGGTGGTGTCCGGCCGCCTGAACCCCCCGCTCCCGCACGAGGTCCCCGAACACCACCCGCTGCGCGATCCGGACGTGATCCGCCCGCTGTCCCCCTCCCCCGAGGCGAAGGTGAAGCGCGACGTGCTGGAGAAGGACCTGAAGCGCCTGCTGCGCGGCACGCCCGCCGCGCGGGACGTCCTCGGCCTGCTGGTCGCCTCGGGCAGCGGCCTCACCACCGCCGACCTGGAAGAGCTGACCGGTCATCCGCCGATGGACGTTGAGGACGTGCTGCACACGGCTTCCGGCCGGAGCTTCACCAACTCCAGTGGAGAGGCGCACTTATTGGCGCACAACGAGCTCCGATTGCGCGCGGCGGACATGC
>NZ_JBQGCX010001454.1:0-1999 GCF_052038725.1 Actinosynnema sp. | reverse complement strand
GGAGACCGAACCCGTGCGGGTGAAGGTCGACCCGCTCGAAGTGCTCTGACCGGCGGTCAGCGGCGACCGCTCCGCCCGTGCGCGCAGGCGGCCTCGCGGCGGGCGAAGCCACGGCCGATCGCGAACCACAGCAGGCAGCCGAGGAACGGCAGGCACAGCACGATCACGATCCACACCAGCTTGAGCGGGAAGCCCTGCGGCGAGCCGAGGATGCTGACCAGCGCGGCCAGGAAGAGGACGACCAGGGCGGCCAGGACCACGAGGACCCCGCCGCCGAGCGCGATGCCCCAGATCTGGAACTCCGGGTCCTGCTGCGCGTGCTGGGCGATCGTGGTCGTGGTCTGCGCGGTGGTGGGCAACTCGATCCCTGCTTCCCGTCTCTCGTCGGTGGCGCCGGGCCTCTCGACCCGACGACACCGATGCTGCCGCCGGGCGACGTCATCGCGCGTCATCACCGGAGCCGGTCCGGGACTAGTGCTGAAGCACTACCCGCCGGGCTCCGGGCACCCCGTCCGCGCCACCCGCCCACCCGAACGGTCGCCGCTCGGGGCGTACCCGCGCGGCCCCGCGTGCGGTACAAGGAGCAGATGATCCGGTCAGCTGTGGTCCTGCTCACCGCCGCCGCGCTCGTCGCGCCGGTCGCACCCGCGCACGCCGACCCGCTCCAGGCCGAGGGCGCCCGGCCGAGACCCGCCCCCAGGCAACCCGAGGCGGTCGGCCACGGGGGAGCGGTGTCCAGCGTCGACCCGGACGCCTCCCAGATCGGGATCGACGTGCTCGCCAGGGGCGGCAACGCGGTGGACGCCGCCGTCGCCACGGCCGCCGCGCTCGGCGTCACCGACCCGTTCTCGGCGGGCATCGGCGGCGGCGGGTTCTTCGTGGTCTACGACGCCCGCACCCGGAAGGTGTCGAGCATCGACGGCCGGGAGACCGCGCCCGCCTCGGCCGGGCCGGACCTGTTCGTGGAGGACGGGGCCCCGGTGCCGTTCGCCGAGGCCGTCACCAGCGGCCGGTCCGTCGGCACGCCCGGCACGCCGCTCACCTGGGAGCGGGCCCTGCAGCGCTGGGGCAGCCGCTCGCTGTCCCAGCTCCTCGAACCGGCCGAGTCGCTGGCCAGGCGCGGGTTCACCGTCGACGCCACCTTCAACCAGCAGGCGGCGAACAACGCGGCCCGGTTCGCCGACTTCACCTCCACCCGCGACCTGTTCCTGCCCGGAGGCGCGCCGCCCGCCGTGGGCAGCACGTTCCGCAACCCGCAGTTGGCCGACACCTACCGGGAGCTGCGCAGGCGCGGCACGGACGTGTTCTACCGGGGCGCGATCGGCCGGGACGTGGTCAGCGCGGTGCGCACGCCCCCGGTGGCGCCCGGCTCGACCAGGAACGTGCGGCCCGGCGCCCTGACCGCGCGCGCCCTGGCGACCTACGACGCGCCGCGCCGCGACGCGGTCAGCAGCACCTACCGGGGACTCGAGGTGCACGGCATGGCCCCGCCGTCGTCCGGCGGGACGACCGTGGGGGAGGCGCTGAACATCCTGGAGACCGGCAGGCTCTCCGGCGCGAGCCCGGCCCTGGTGGGGCACCGGGTGCTGGAGGCGTCCCGGCTGGCGTTCGCCGACCGGAACCGGTGGGTCGGCGACCCGGCGTTCGTGGACGTGCCGGTGTCCGGGCTGCTGTCCAAGCGGTTCGCGGCAGGCCGGGCCTGCCTGGTCGACGACGCGAAGGCGATGACCGGGGCCGTCGCGCCCGGCGACCCCCGCAACCCGGTGGCGTGCGCCTCGGGCGGGACCGCCGCGCCGACGCCGTACGAGGGCGAGCACACCACGCACCTGACCACCGCCGACCGGTGGGGCAACGTCGTCTCCTACACCCTGACCATCGAGCAGGAGGGGGGCTCGGGCATCGTCGTGCCGGGGCGCGGGTTCCTGCTCAACAACGAGCTGACCGACTTCTCCTTCACCCCCGCCGCGCCCGGAGTGCCCGACCCGAACCTGCCCGGCCC
>NZ_JBQGCX010001453.1:0-7566 GCF_052038725.1 Actinosynnema sp. | reverse complement strand
GGACGGGAACTCCGCCCACCGGGCAGGCCCGGTGGAACACCGGCCCGGCGCAGTGGGCCGGACGGGAACTCAGCCCGCCAGGGCGGGTCTGGTGGAACACCGGCTTACCGAGGCCGCTTGTGGCTGTGCGGGCCGTCGAAGAGGCCGGGTCGCCTGTCGGAGCATGGCTCCGGTGGGCGGTGGCCGCCGCTCGCAGCGCGGTCCCCGGCGAGCGGCGACCCTCGTGGTCCTGCGAGCACCGCACCGCGCTCCGGTGGCCTGCCGTCGGGCGACAGGCAGGCACGCGGCCTGTCGAACAGCGAACGGCTGGCGCGGTGGGCGACACCCGGCCGCTGGCGTGTGACCCCGACGGCTGGCGGGCGGTACCCGGCAGTCGGCGAACGACGGCTGGCGGGTGACATCCGCTGGCGAGCGCTGCCCGGAAGCCGGCGAACGACAGCTAGCGGGCCACACCCGCTGGCCTGCGCCCGGTGGGTGAGGCCTGGGTCAGCCAGGTCGCGGGGGCGTCCCGGTGACCGGCCGCCTCACGTGCCGTTCTCGGCCGTTCGCTGCTCGGCCAGTGCCGTCACCCTCGCGGCCAGGTCGGCGCCGCTGAGGGGTTCGCGGGCGACCACCAGGATGGTGTCGTCGCCCGCGATGGTGCCGACGATGTCGTGCAGCGCCGCCCGGTCCAGCGCGCTGGCCAGGAACTGCGCCGCGCCCGGCGGGGTGCGCAGCACGGCGAGGTTGCCGGAGTGGTCGACCGACACCAGCAGCTCCTCCAGGACCCTGGTGAGCCTGGTGGTGCCCCCCTGGACGCCGCGCACGGGGCTGCCGTCCTCGGGGATGACGTACACCGGCGCTCCCCCGTCGGGGCCGCGCAGCTTGACCGCGCCCAGCTCGTCCAGGTCGCGCGACAGCGTCGCCTGGGTGACGTCGACGCCCTCGGCCGCGAGGATCTTGGCGAGCTCCGCCTGGCTGCGCACCGCGTTCTGGCTGACCAGCTCCACGATGCGGGCCTGCCGGGCGGTTCTGCTCACGACGTGCGCCCGAGCAACCAGACCAGGAGCGCCTTCTGGGCGTGCAGCCGGTTCTCGGCCTCCTCCCACACCGCGCTGGCCGGGCCGTCGATGACCTCGTCGGTGATCTCCCAGCCCCGGTGCGCGGGCAGGCAGTGCAGCACGGTGGTCTTCTCGACGCCGGTGGCGGCGAGCAGGGCCGCGTTCACCTGGTAGGGGTGGAACGGGCGGGTGCGGTCGCGGCCGTCGTTCTCCTGGCCCATGGACGTCCAGGTGTCGGTGACCAGCACGTCCGCGCCGTCGACGGCCGCGCGCGGGTCGGTGATGACCTCGACGGAACCGCCGGTCTCGGCGGCGCGCTTGCGCGCGTCCTCCAGCACCCACGGCGCGGTCTGGAACGCCTCGGGGGCGGCGATGCGCACGTGCATCCCGGCGGTCACGCCGCCGAGCAGCGTGGAGTTCGCCATGTTGTTCGCGCCGTCGCCCAGGTAGGTGATCGTGAGGCCGGCGAGGCGGCCGTGGACGCGCCGCACGGTCTGCAGGTCGGCGAGCACCTGGCAGGGGTGGAACTCGTCGGTGAGCGCGTTGACCACGGGCACGCGGGACACCGACGCCATGGCCTCGATGCGCTTCTGCGCGAAGGTGCGCCACACGACGGCGTCGACGTAGCCGGACAGGACGCGGGAGGTGTCCTCGATGGTCTCCTCGCGGCCGAGCTGCATGGAGCGGCCGTCCACGATCACCGGGTTGCCGCCGAGCTGGGCGATGCCCACCTCGAACGAGAGCCGGGTGCGGGTGGAGTTCTTCTCGAAGATCACCGCGACGGACTTGGGGCCCGCGAGCGGCTTGGGGCCGGTCGGGTCGGCCTTGAGCTCGTCGGCCAGGTCGAGGACCTCGGCCTGCTCCTGCGGTGTGAGGTCGTCGTCGCGGAGGAAGTGGCGGGGGGACATGGCGTTCAGGACTCCAGACAGGACGGGAGGTCGGCCACCAGCCGGTGGGCGTCGACCTCGTCGAGCACCAGCGGCGGCGCCAGCCGGATGACGTCGGGCTGGACGGGGTTGACCAGGTAGCCCGCCCGCTTGGCGGCGGCGGCGACGGCGGCCGACACCGGTTCGCGCAGCAGCACGCCGAGCAGCAGGCCCGCGCCGCGCACCCCGGCCACGAGCGGGTGGTTCAGCGCCTCGACGCCCGCGGCGATCTCCTTGCCGACCGAGGAGGCGTGCTCCAGCAGGCCGTCCGCGGCGATGGTGTCGAGCACGGCGAGCGCGGCGGCGCAGCACACCGGGTTGCCGCCGAAGGTGGTGCCGTGCTGGCCGGGCTGGAACAGGTCCTTGGCCGGGCCGATCGCGATGCACGCGCCGAGCGGCAGGCCGCCGCCGAGGCCCTTGGCGAGGGTGACGACGTCGGGGACGATCCCGGCCTGGTGGAAGGCGAACCAGGAGCCGAGGCGGCCGACGCCGGTCTGCACCTCGTCCATGACCAGTAGCGCGCCGTGCTCGGCGGTGATGCGGCGGGCCGCCTGGAGGTAGCCCTCCGGGGGCACGACCACGCCGTTCTCGCCCTGGACGGGCTCGACGAAGAACGCGGCGGTGCTGTCGTCGATCGCCGCCTCGAGCGCGGCGACGTCGCCGAACGGGACGTGCTCGACGCCGGGCACGAGCGGCTCGAACGGGGTGCGCTTGCCGGGCTGGCCGGTCAGCGCGAGCGCGCCCATGGTGCGGCCGTGGAAGCCGCCGGTGGTGGCGACGACCTTGGTGCGGCCGGTGCGGCGGCTGAGCTTGAGGGCGGCCTCGTTGGCCTCGGCGCCGGAGTTGCAGAACAGCACGCGGCCGTCGCCGTCCACCCCGGCCAGGTCGAGCAGGCGCTCGGCCAGCGCCAGGGAGGGGTGGTTGATGTACAGGTTCGAGGTGTGGCCGAGCTTGCCGATCTGCTCGGTCACGGCGGCGACGACGGCCGGGTGGGCGTGCCCGAGCGCGTTGACGGCGATGCCGCTGACCAGGTCGAGGTAGCGGTTGCCGTCGACGTCCCACACGAACGCGCCCTCGCCGCGCTCCAGCGCGAGTGCGGGCGTGCCGTAGTTGTCCATCATCACGGCCTGCCAGCGCTGCTGGTCGCTCATTCGCCGTCCCCCTCCTCGTGTTCGGTCACCATCGTCCCGACGCCCTCGGAGGTGAAGACCTCCAGCAGCAGCGAGTGGGCGAGCCTGCCGTCGATCACGTGCGCCTGCGGCACGCCGCCGCGCACGGCGCGCAGGCACGCCTCCATCTTGGGCACCATGCCGCTGTCCAACGAGGGCAGCAGCGCCTCCAGCCGGTCGGCTCCGATGCGGGCGACCAGGGAGTCGCGGTCGGGCCAGTCCGCGTAGAGGCCCTCGACGTCGGTGAGGACGACGAGCTTGCGGGCCTTCAACCCCACGGCGACGGCGCCCGCGGCGGTGTCGGCGTTGACGTTGTGCACGACGCCCGCCGCGTCCGGGGCCACCGTGGAGATGACCGGGATGCGCCCGGCCCGGATGATGTCGAGCACCGCATCGGGGTTGACCGCGACGATGTCGCCGACGAGGCCGAGGTCGACGTGCTCGCCGTCGACGACCGTGCCGCGCCGCTCGGCGGTGAGCAGGTGCGCGTCCTCGCCCGACAGACCCACCGCGTAGGGGCCGTGCTCGTTGAGCAGGCCCACCAGCTCCCGCTGCACCTGACCGACCAGGACCATGCGCACGACGTCCATGGCCTCGGGCGTGGTGACCCGCAGGCCGCCCCTGAACTCGCTGGCGATACCCATTTTACCGAGCATCGCGGCGATCTGGGGCCCGCCGCCGTGCACCACGACCGGGTGAAGTCCGGCGAGCTTGAGGAAGACGACGTCCTGGGCGAACGCGCGCTTGAGGTCGTCGTCGACCATGGCGTTGCCGCCGTACTTGACGACGACGGTGGCGCCCTGGAAGCGCCGCAGCCACGGCAGCGCCTCGATCAGGACGCCCGCCTTCTCCAGGGCGTGCCGCTGCGCGGGTGTGGTCATGACGAGTACGCGCTGTTCTCTTCGACGTAGCCGTGGGACAGGTCCGTGGTGAGCACGGTCGCGGAGCCCTCGCCGAGGCCCAGCTCGACCACGATGGAGATGTCGCGGCCGGACAGGTCGGCCTCGGAGCGGTCGGCGGCCTTGTGCCCGTCGGCGAACAGGGTGACGCCGTTGATGGTGATGCCCAGCCGGTCGGGGTCGACCTCGGCGGCGGAGCGGCCGACGGCCATGGCGACGCGGCCCCAGTTGGGGTCGGAGCCGAACAGGGCGGTCTTGACCAGGTTGTCCTCGGCGACGGTCTTGCCCACGGTGACCGCGTCGGCCTCGGTGCGCGCGCCGACGACGGTCACGCTGATCTCCTTGGTGGCGCCCTCGGCGTCGCCCTGGAGCTGCTTGACCAGGTCGCCCGCGACGGCGGTGAGCAGCTCGGCGAAGTCGTCGACCTCGGGCTCGATCCCGGACGCGCCGGAGGACAGCACGATCACCGTGTCGTTGGTGGAGGTGCCGCCGTCGACGTCGAGCCGGTCGAACGTCCTGGTCACGGCGTGCCGCAGGGCCGCGTCGAGCGCGTCGCCGGTGATGACGGCGTCGGTGGTGATGACCGACAGCATGGTGGCCATGTTCGGGGCGAGCATCCCCGCGCCCTTGACGAAGCCGCCCACGGACCAGCCGTCGGGGTGGCGCGTCCAGGACTGCTTGGGGTGGCTGTCGGTGGTCATGACGGCGGTGGCGGCGGCGAGACCGGCGGCCTCGGTCCCCGCCAGCTCGGCGACGGCGGCGTCGACGCCGGGCAGGAGCTTGTCCATCGGCAGCCGCTCGCCGATGAGGCCGGTGGAGCAGACCGCGACCTCGCCCGCGCCGGTGGCCAGCGCCTCGCCGACCTTCTCGGCGGTGGCGTGGGTGTCCTGGAAGCCCTCGGGACCGGTGCAGGCGTTGGCGCCGCCGGAGTTGAGGACGACGGCGGTCAGCCTGCGCTCCTTGATCACCTGCTGGGACCACAGGACCGGGGCGGCCTTGACCTGGTTGGTGGTGAACACGGCGGCGGCGGCGTCGTTCGGGCCGTCGTTGACGACCAGCGCCAGGTCGAGCGCGCCGGACTCCTTGATGCCCGCGGCGACACCTGCGGCGCGGAAGCCCTGGGGGCCGGTGACGCCCTGGGTGCGGATCATGGTGCGACTCCGATGGTGGACAGGCCGGTGGTCTCCGGCAGGCCGAGGGCGAGGTTCGCGCACTGCACCGCGGCGCCCGCGGTGCCCTTCGCGAGGTTGTCGATGGCGGCGACGACGACCAGTCGGTTCAGGTCGGGGTCGGTGGTGACCTGGAGCTGCACGGCGTTGGAGCCGAGCACGGCGCCGGTGGTGGGCCAGTGGCCCTCGGGCAGCAGGTGGACGAACGGCTCGTCCGCGCAGGCGGCCTGGTAGGCGGCCCTGACCTGCGCGGCGTCCACGCCGTCGGCGAGGGTCGCGGTGCAGGTCGCGAGGATGCCGCGCGGCAGCGGGGCCAGCACCGGGGTGAAGGAGACCTTCACCGGGCGGCCCGCGACGGCGCTGAGGTTCTGGGTGATCTCGGGGGTGTGCCGGTGCGCGCCGCCGACGCCGTAGGCGGACAGCGAGCCCATGACCTCGGACCCGAGCAGGTTCGCCTTGGGCGCCTTGCCCGCGCCGGACGTGCCGGAGACGGCGACCACGGTGACCTCGGGCTCGACCAGGCCGATCGCCGGGGCCAGCGCGAGCGAGGACACCGTCGGGTAGCAGCCGGGGACCGCGATCCGCTTGGCGCCGCGCAGCGCCTCGCGGTGGCCGGGCAGCTCGGGCAGGCCGTAGGGCCAGCTGCCCGCGTGCTCGCCGCCGTACCAGCGCTGCCAGGCTGCGGCGTCGGTCAGCCGGTGGTCGGCCCCGCAGTCCACGACGAGCACGTCGTCCCCGAGCTGGGCGGCCAGCGCGGCGGAGTGCCCGTGCGGCAGCGCCAGGAACACCACGTCGTGACCCGCGAGGACCTCGGGCGTGGTCTCCTCCAGGACCCGGTCGGCCAGCGGGAGCAGGTGCGGCTGGTGCGCCAGCAGCGGGGCTCCCGCGTTGCCGCCCGCCGTGAGCGCGCCGATCTCCACCTCGGGATGTGCGAGGAGCAGCCGGAGCAGCTCGCCCCCGGCGTACCCGCTGGCTCCCGCGACCGCGATCCGAACCGTCATGCGGATAAGTATGCACGACTGTGCAAAGTCACTCAAAGGGGTTCGGGTCACACCACTGTCACACGGTGAGCACGACCTTGCCCAGCACACCTCCCGCGGAAAGCCGCAGCAACGCGTCCTCGGCGCGCTCCAGCGGGTAGGAGCGGTCGAGCGGCGCGCGCAGCTGCCCGCGCTCCACGAACCCGACCAGCAGGCGCAGGTCCTCGGCGCCGACGAGCGAGACGGGGCAGGTCAGGCTCTGCCGGACCAGCGGGTTGAGCAGCAGCGCCCCGAGCTGCCGCTGGAGCCCGCCGAACACCGTGCCCCCGCCCTCGCCGCCGACGATCACGAGCGCGCCGCGCGGGGTGAGCAGCCGCCGCAGGGCGCGCAGCGGCCGTCTGCCCCCGGTGTCCACGACCAGGTCGTACCGCCCACTCGGCTCGGCCTCGCGGTAGTCGACGACCTCGTCGGCCCCCAACGAGCGCACGAACCCGGCTTTGCCGCCCGAGCACACCCCGGTCACCCGAGCCCCGAGCGCTTTGGCGAGCTGCACCGCGCACGACCCGACCCCGCCGGACGCGCCGAGCACGAGAACCCGCTCCCCCACCCGCCCCCGCACGGCCTGCAGCGCGGTCACCCCCGAGATCGGCAGGGCGGCGGCCTCGGCGAACGTCAGCGACGCGGGCTTGCGCACGATCCGGTCGGCCGACGCGCGCGCCAGCTCGGCGAACGCGCCACGCCCCACCCCGAGCACCTCGTCACCCACCTCGAACCCGCGCACCCCGCCCCCGACCCGCTCGACCACCCCGGCCAGGTCCGCGCCCGGCACCCGGTGCCTCGGCCGCCGCACCCCGAGCGCCAGCCGCACCACCCCCGGCTCACCGGTCACCAGGTGCCGCGCGCCCTGGTCAACGCCCGCCGCGCGCACCCGGACCAGCACCTCCCCCTCACCCGGCTCAGGCTCGGGAACCTCCTCGACCCGCAGCACCCCAGCGATGCCGTACGCGTCCTGCACGACAGCTCTCACCGCTCCCACTCCCCCTCAGCTCATGACCCACGTGGTTGTTGCGATCAAGTTCGTGAAGCAGGTTCAACGCCACAGCCCCGGCTCCCGAGCGGTTGAGGCACATCCGCTCAAGCCCCCGCCCAGGCGGCAGCACTCGGTTAGACGGACACAGGCGCGAACCCCGGCCCGCGATGGCGACCCCCCAGGCCCGGACGCGCCCCGGTCCCGATGCGGGCGACGCGCGGCGCGAACCGCCGGAACCAGCGGTCCGGCAGCGAAGCGACCCCACCGCCTCGCCGACGACGAAGAAGAACGGGCCTGCGCCGCTCGACGATCCCCACGACTCGACGAGCGCTGGGAGTCGACGAGCGCCGGGA
>NZ_JBQGCX010001452.1:0-2952 GCF_052038725.1 Actinosynnema sp. | reverse complement strand
CACGGAGGCGAGGTCGGCCAGGTCGAGCGCGACGGTCTCGGCGGAACCGGCGCCGGTGATCCCGTCGCGCACCAGGGCGAGGGCGGAGGCGCCGCGCTCGGGGTCGCGGACGGTCATCAGGACGCGGGCGCCCGCGCGGGCCAGCGCGCCGGAGAGGGCGAGGCCGAGGCCGGAGGTGGTCCCGGTGACGACGACGGTGCGGCCCGCGAGGTCGGGGACGGGCTGGCGCGGTGGTGCCATGGGGACGGGGTCTCCTGTTCGGTGGCGGTGCAGGACGGCGCGACCGGCGCCCGTGGACGTCCACACTCCCCCACTGGGATGACAGTGTCAACCGAAGTGGTCCCGCCGGGCCGCTCACCGCCGCCGCGAGTGCTTGACCGTTCAACCTCCCGGCAGTAATTTCCGGAACGGATCGGTCCCCTGCTCACGGGAGGAACCCCATGCGATTACCGGCTTTCGCCCTCGCCGCGTCCGCCGTCGGCCTGCTGCTCACCGCCCCGTCCGCCGTCGCGGACCCCGGTGACCCGAACGAGGCGTGGCCACCGGGGAACTGCCCGCGCGGCTCGTTCTGCGCCTGGCCCCACTGGGCCAACCCCGAACCCGCCCCCGTCGAACCGCCGTCGCTGGTCAGCGCGGGCGCGTGGACCGGGAGCGCGCTGACCTCCACGTACTACAACCACACGTCCGGGAACATCGACGTGGACTACACCTTCACCTGGCCGGGCGGGACGCCGACGAGCGCCACCGTGTGCGCGCCCCCCGGCGGCAACATCTTCTACCTCCAGGTGGTCGTCACCGCGCTCCGGCCGCGCGCGGGGACCTGCTAGCGACCGGCCGCACAGAGGCGCGGGCGGCTCGGGCCTAGAAGCGCAACTCCTCCCACGGCACCTCGCGGGCCCCCCGGTGCAGCGCGAGCGCCAGGAACTCCAGCGCCTTCGGCAGCCGGATTCCGGGTCGCTCGTACCCGAGCAGGCGGCCCCGGTGGCCGGGCGTGATCAGCGCCGCCACCACGCGCGGTCGGCCCCGCTCGTCGACGCGGGTGATCAGGTCGGCGACCTTGCCGATCGGGCGACCGCTCGCGTCGCGGGCGGTGCGCCCGATCAGCTCACTCGCCAGCACGGCGCGCCCAGGGGATCCGGCCGATCACGTTGTCCCGCAACCACTCCTCCAGCGGCGGCGGGTCCAGCAACTCGACCGCCAGCGACAGCTCCACGGCGCTGCCCACGCGGGCCACGTGCTCGTAGCCGATGCGCAGCGCGGGACGCCGGGCGGTGCGGCGCAGCCACCGGCCCAGCGCGCCGCCGAACCGGCCGGCCAGCGCCCGCCCGCCGGACAGCAGCGCCACGACCACCAGCGCCCCGTCCTCGTCGCGGGCGAGTTCCACGTCGTCCACCTTGCCCACGGGCACGCCGCGCAGGTCGACGATCTGGCGGTCGAGCAGGTGGAAGTCCACCCGGATCGTGGTCATGAGCCCATCCCGGTCAGCAGCATCAGGGGGATCGCCGCCACCGCGACGACGACGATGATCACGAGGTAGGTGACGCCGAACGCGTTGGCCACCCGCCCGTTGACGTGCTCGCCCAGGTAGTCGCGGTCGTTGGCCACCACCAGGATCGGCAGGTAGGTCAGCGGCAGCGCGACCGCGCTGAACACCAGCGAGTACTCGGTCACCGCCACCGGGTCGACGGTGGTCAGCAGCACCGCGACGCCGATCAGCACGCTCACCAGCACCACGGTGTGGAACCTCGCGGCCAGGCGGGGCGGCACGCGCTTGCCCCACCGCCAGCCGAAGTACTGGGCGGCGGTGTAGCCGGAGGACAGCCCGGTCTCCAGCGCGGCGCCGAAGGTGGCGGCGAAGAACCCGAGGATCACCACCGCGAGCCCGATCTTGCCCAGGGCCAGCTCGACGGGCTGCCCGACCTGCTCCAGCTCGTGCACCTCCATCCCCTGCGGCAGGAAGACCGCCGCGGCGCAGGCCATGATCGCCAGCGACAGCAGGCCGCCGAGCGGGAACCCGATGAAGACGTTGGCGCGCTCGGTCACCAGGTCGCGGCGCGTCCAGCGCTCCTCGACGCCGCCGGAGGAGAAGAAGAACACCTCGTACGGGGTCATCGCGGCGGCGAACAGGGTGATGCCGAAGAACGCGTAGGTGGCCCAGCCCTCGGCCCCGGCAGGCCCGAACCGCGCGGCCTGGGCGCCGAGGTCGCGCCACGGCGGGTCGAGCTGCACCAGGGCCACGACGAACACCACGAGCGCGAGCCCGGCCAGGCCGAAGACCCGCTCCATGGTCTCGAACCTGACCCGCCACAGCACCACCCAGATGACGAACGCGGCCACCGGCACCCACAGCAGGTAGTGCACGCTGGTGACCATCTCTACCGCGAGCGCGACCCCGCCGATCTCGGCCGTCAGCGTCAGCAGCGTGACCAGGTAGGAGCCGACCAGGTTGGCCAGCGCGACACGTGGTCCCAGGCGCTCGCGCACCAGGTCGAACACCGGTCTGCGGCTGACCGCGGCGACCCGGCCGCACATCTCGGCGTAGACGCAGATCCCCACCACGCCCACCACCACGACCCAGGCCAGGCCCATGCCGAACCGGGCCCCGGTCTGGGCGTTGGCCACCAGGTCGCCGATGTCGACGAACCCGCCGATGGCGGTGAGGATGCCGAGCGTGACGGCGAGAGCCTTCTTCACGCGCCCCTCCCCTGCCTGCCGAGTGCCGACCGCCGGGTAGCACTACCCGCGACGGAGAGGGTGAAACCGGCCGATCGGCGGTTCAGGGGGCGCCCGTCCCGGCCGGGGCGCGCCGGCGGGAATACCCGCGCCGAGCAGGGCGTTCGCCGCTGGCGTGCACATCGTCGACCGCGGCAGCGGCACCCCGCTCGTCCTGATCCACGGGTTCGAGGTCGACCACCGCGACCTCCTGCCGCTCGACCCCGCGATCGAGGCGGC
>NZ_JBQGCX010001451.1:0-1981 GCF_052038725.1 Actinosynnema sp. | reverse complement strand
ACGGCGCGCAGCACGCGGGCATGGGGTTGGCGCTGCGGGCGGGGTTCCCGGAGTTCGCGGCCGGGTTCGACGCGGCGTGCGCGGAGCTGGACCGGAGCCTGGACCGGCCGCTGCTGGAGGTGCTCGAATCCGGGGACCCGTTGGCGGACATGGCTCTCGCGCACCCCGCGCTGTTCGCCCTGCAGGTCGGGCTGACCCGGTTGTTCGCCTCGTGGGGCGTGCGGCCGGAGGCGGTGGTGGGGCACTCGATCGGCGAGTGGGCGGCGGCGCACGCGGCGGGCGCGGTGCCGCTGGCGGACGCGGCGCGCGCGGTCGTGGTCCGGGGGCGGCTGCTCGACCGGTTGCCGACCACCGGCGCGATGGCGGCCGTCGAGGCGGACGAGGACGAGCTCCGGCCGCTGCTGGGCGAGCGGGTCGGCGTCGCGGCGGTCAACGCGCCCCGGTCGCTGGTGGTGTCCGGTGACGCCGACGAGGTGGACCGGGTCGTGTCCGCGGTGGGCTCGTGGGGGCGGCGGACGTCCCGGCTCGCGATCACCCGTGCGGCGCACTCGCCGCACGTGGACGCGGTGCTGGACGAGTTCGAGCGCGAGCTGTCCGCGCTGCGGTTCACCGCGCCCGGCCTGCCGTTCGTGTCGGCGGTGACCGGGCGGCCGGTCGAACGGCCCGACGCGGCCTACTGGCGCTCCCAGCTGCGCCTCCCGGTGCGGTTCGCGGACGCGGCGGCGGCGCTGGACGCCCCGGTGGTGCTGGAGCTGGGACCGGCGGCGGTGCTGTCCGCGCTGGTCGACGGGCCGGTGGCGGTGCCCGCGCTGCGGGCCGGTCGGGCGGAGTGCCACGCGGTTGTCGACGCCCTCGGCGCGCTGTGGGCGGCGGGCGTCCCGGTGGACTGGGCCGGGTGGTTCGCGGGCAGCGGCGCTCGGCGGGTCGACCTGCCGCCGCACCCGTTCCGGCGCAAGCGGTTCTGGCTGGAGCAGTCGGCGGTCGCGGCGGGCGCGCACCCGGTGCTGGCGCACGAGGTCGAGGTCGGCGGCGCGGGACGGCTGGTGCTCAGCGGGCGGTGGCGGGGCGGGGCCTCGGCGCTGGCGGAGCTGGCGATCCACGCCGGGGACCGGGTCGGCTGCCCGCTGGTGGCCGAGCTGGTGGTCGAGCGGGAACCCGAGGCCGGTGACGTGCAGGTCGTCGTGGAGCCGGACCGGTCGTTCACCGTGCACACCCGCGCCCGCGACACGTGGAAGCGCTGCGCGCACGGGGTGCTGGCGCTCGCCGCGCGCCCGGCGCCCTTCGCGTTCGACGGCGCGGACGCCACCGCCGAGGTCGCCGACGCCGGGCGGTTCACCGTGCACCCGGACCTGCTCGACGCCGCCGTCCGCGCGCTCGGGCCGGGGGACGCGGTGCGCTGGCGCGGGCTGCGGCTGCACGCCTCGGGCGCGACGGCGGTGCGGATCAAGGTGGACGGCGACCGGGTCCTGATGTCCGCAGTGGACGGACAGCCGGTGCTCTCCGCCCAGATCGCGCTGGGACGGCTCGCCCCGCCGGTCGACCCCCCGGTCTTCGGGATCGACCGCGTGCCGATCACCGTGGAGCGCGGCCGACCGCGCGAGACGCCGGTCCGCGTCACCGGCCCCGACGACGGCCCCGGCGCGCGGGCGGCGGCGCTCCGGGCGCTCGACCTGGTCAAGGCGCACCTGGCCGCCGACCGCGCCGACCGGCTGGTGCTCCTCGCCCCGCTGGACGCGCTGGCCACCGCGCCCCTGCGGGGCCTGGTGCGCGCGGCGCACGCCGAGGCCCCGGACCGGGTCGCGCTGATCACCACCGACGACCACCCCGCGTCCCGCGCGCTGCTGGGCGACGTGATCGCCTCCGGCGAGCCCGAGGCCGACCTGCGCGCGGGCGTGGTGACCGTGCCGCGCGTGGTGCGCGTCGAGCCCGCGCTCGCCGCGCCGTGGCGGCCGGGGACCGTGCTGGTCACCGGCGGCGAGGG
>NZ_JBQGCX010001450.1:0-5751 GCF_052038725.1 Actinosynnema sp. | reverse complement strand
TCGACGTCACCGTGCAGGCCCAGATCCTGGACCTGCTCACCGAGGTGCGCCGGGACACCGGGGCCGCGCTCGTCCTCATCACGCACGACCTCGCCGTGGTCAGCGAGGTCGCCGACGAGCTGGTCGTGATGCGCAAGGGCGAGGTGGTGGAGGCGGGCACGACCGAACGGGTCTTCTCCGACCCCCGGCACCCGTACACGCGGGCGCTGCTCGACGCCGTCCCGCGCATCGACGACAGCATCGGCGCGCTGCGCACCACGGGAGGAGGGGAATGAGCACCGAACCGCTGCTCAGCGCCCGCGGCCTGGTCAAGGAGTTCCCGGTCGCGGGCACCGCCGGGCTGCTGCGCCCGGCGCGCAGGTTCCGCGCGGTGGACGACGTCTCGTTCGACCTGCACGCGGGCCAGACCCTCGCGCTGGTCGGCGAGTCCGGCTCCGGCAAGTCCACCACCGCGCGCCTGGCGTCCCGGCTGATCGACGTCACCTCCGGCGCCGTGCGGCTGGACGGGCGCGACATCACCTCGGTCACCGGGGCGGAGCTGCTGGAGGTGCGGCGGCAGGTCCAGGTGGTGTTCCAGGACCCGTTCTCCTCGCTCAACCCCCGGCACACCGTCGAGCGGATCGTGACCGCGCCGCTGCGGTACCAGAAGCGGCCGGTGCCCGGCGGGACCAAGGCGTTCGCGCAGGGGCTGCTGGAGCGGGTCGGGCTCGACCCGGACCACGTCGGCCGCTACCCGGCGCAGTTCTCCGGCGGGCAGGCGCAGCGCATCGGCATCGCCCGCGCGCTCGCCGTGGGGCCGCGCGTGCTGGTGTGCGACGAGGCCGTGTCGGCGCTGGACGTCTCGGTGCAGGCGCAGATCATCAACCTGCTGCGGGACCTGCAGCGGGAGGAGGGCTTCGGCTGCCTGTTCATCGCGCACGACCTGGCGGTGGTGCGGCAGATCGCCACCACCGTCGCGGTCAGGACCGCCGGTCGGGTGGTGGAGGCGGGGGAGCGGGACGCGGTGTTCGACGACCCGCGGCACGAGTACACCCGCACGCTGCTGGCCGCCGTGCCGCGCATCCGGCCGGAGTGGGAGCAGGCGCGGCTGCGCAACGCGGCCAAGCGTGAGGCCGCCGAGCGCGGGGCAACCGGGCGCGGGGCAACCGAGCACGAGGCCGCCGCCGGTGTCGACCGAACGGACGCGGACAATGGGCCGTCCGCCGGGAACGGCCCGGCGGGCGAGGACAACCCGACCGAGGTCACCGCATGAGCCCTGCCCAGTCGAACGCAGCCCAGACCACCCCCGTCGAGTACCCCGTGCCCGGCGCGTGGGTGCGCGAGTTCACCGTCGACGTGCCGCTGGACTGGCGCGCCCCCGACGAGCGGACCGTGGAGCTGTTCGTCCGGGAGTTCGCCGACCCGGACCGCAGGCGCGAGGACCTGCCGCTGCTGACCTACCTGCAGGGCGGTCCCGGTGGCGCGAACCCGCGCCCCGAGCGCGTCGACGGCTGGCTCGCCGAGGCGCTGCGCACCTACCGCGTGGTCCTGGTCGACCAGCGCGGCACCGGCCGCAGCACCCCGGTCGACGGCGCCGTCATCGCGGGCTTCCCGGACGGGCGCGCCGCCGCCGAGCACCTGCTCCACTTCCGCGCCGACTCCATCGTGCGAGACCTGGAGCACGTGCGGAACCGGTGCTACGGCGGGAGGAAGTGGGCCACGCTCGCCCAGAGCTTCGGCGGCTGGATCACCCTGGCCTACCTCTCGCACGCCCCGCAGGCGCTCGCCGCGTGCTACGTGTGCGGCGGGATCCCCGGCACCCCTGCGGACCCGGACGAGGTCTACCGGCGCACCTTCACCCGCGCCGAGGCCAAGACCGCCGACTTCTACCGCCGCTACCCGCAGGACGTCGACGCGGTCGCCGCGATCGCCGACCGGCTGGCCGAGGGCGGCGTGGAGCTGCCGGACGGCTCGCCGCTGTCCGTGCGCCGCTTCCAGACCCTGGGTGGCGACCTCGGCTTCAACACGGGGCACCAGCGCCTGCACTGGCTGGTGTCCGAGGCGCTGCACCGCGACGGCCGGTTCACCGGCAAGTTCCTGGAAGCCGCGCTGACCAAGACCTCCTACGCGGGCAACCCGCTGTTCTGGGTGCTCCAGGAGAGCATCTACGGCGACGGCGACAACGGCCCGTTCCGCTGGTCCGCGCAGCGCGAGCGGGACCTGCGCCCGCAGTTCGCCGAGGACCGCAGGCCGCTGCTGCTCACCTCCGAGATGGCCTTCCCCTGGATGTTCCAGGAGATCCGCGCGCTGCGGCCGTTCGCCGCCGCGATGGAGGAGCTGGCGGACGTGCGGGTCTGGACCGACCTGTACGACCCGGAGAGGTTGGCGGCCAACGAGGTCCCGCTCGCGGCGGTCGTCTACCACGACGACCTGTTCGTGGACGAGGAGCTCCAGCGCGACACCCTGTCCCGCCTCGGCAACGCGCGGGCGTGGGTGACCAACGAGTACGAGCACGACGGCATCTCGGACGGCAAGGTGCTGCGCAGGCTCCGCGAGATCGTCCGGGATTCCGGTGGAGAACAGCGATGAGGGAGAACCGATGACCGAGGCCACCGTCCCGCCGCACGCGGGCACCAAGCCGCCGCGCCTGGCCGACGACAGCCCCGGCTTCCTGTCCCGCATCGGGCAGGGCTGGGCCGACCGCGAGGTTCCCGCCCCGGTCGACGAGGCCGCCGCGCGCGCCGCCGCCGAGCACCGCGACCGGATCAGCGCCGCGCTGCCCGGCCGCACCGTGGTGGTCGCCGCCGGGCGCGCGCCGAACCGCAACGGCGACGCGGACTACGCGTTCCGCGCGGGCAGCGACTTCGTGTGGGCGACCTCCTGCCAGGTCGAGGGCGGGGTGCTGGTGATGACCCCGCGCACCGGTGGCCACGACGCGGTGCTGTACCTGCCACCGCCCGCCCGCCCCGGCGAGCGCGACTTCTACGCCAGCGCCGCGCACGGCGAGCTGTGGGTCGGCCCGTCGGCCGGGATCGCCGCCTGGGAGCGCGCGCTGGGCCTGCCGGTGCGCCCGATCGCCGACCACGACGGCACGGCCGCCGAGGACGCCGACCGGCAGCGGGTCGTGCTGTCCGACCTGCGCATGGTCAAGGACGAGTGGGAGATCGGCCAGCTGCGAGAGGCGGTCGACCAGACCGTCGCGGGCTTCGCCGCCGTCGCCGACGAGGTGCCGCTCGCCGTCGCGCGCGGACTGGGGGAGCGGTGGCTCCAGGGCACGTTCGACCGCCACGCCCGCACCTTCGGCAACGGCCCCGGCTACAGCACGATCGTCGGCTCCGGCCCGCACGCGCCGATCCTGCACTGGGTGCGCTGCGACGGGCCCGTGCTGCCCGGCGAGGCGCTGCTGCTGGACATGGGCGTGGAGACCCGCAGCCTGTACACCGCCGACGTCACCCGCACCATCCCGGTCGGCGGCGCGTTCACGCCCGAGCAGCGCTCCGTGCACGACCTGGTCGAGGCCGCGCACCGGGCGGGCATGGCGCAGGTCAAGCCCGGCAACACGTTCAGCGACTTCCACTTCGCGTCGATGGAGGTCATCGCGCGCGGGCTGCACGACTGGGGCCTGCTGCCGGTGTCCGTCGACGAGGCGCTCGCCCCCGGCGGGCAGGAGCACCGCCGCTACCTGGTGTGCGGCGTCGGCCACCACCTCGGGCTGGACGTGCACGACTGCGGGTCGTCCGCGTACGAGCAGTACCAGGGCGCCCCGCTGCGCCCCGGCATGGTGCTGACCGTCGAGCCGGGCCTGTACTTCCACGCGCACGACGAGACGGTGCCGCCGGAGCTGCGCGGCATCGGCGTGCGCCTGGAGGACGACCTGCTGGTGACCGCGACCGGCAGTGACGTGCTGTCCGGGGCGCTGCCGATCGACGCGGCGGGCATCGAGCGGTGGGCCGCCCGGTGACCGGCCCGGCGCCGTTCGCGCTGGAGCCGTTCCCGCTGCGGGACGTGGAGCTGCTGGACGGCGTGCAGTCGCGCGCCGCCGGGCAGATGCTGCACCAGGCGCGGGTGTTCCCGGTCGACCGGGTGCTGGCGGTGTTCCGCGCCAACGCCGGGCTGGACACGCGCGGCGCGCTCCCTCCCGGCAACTGGGAGGACTTCGGCCACCCGGACGAGCAGCCGTGGTCGGCCGAGGAGTACCCCGGCGCGGGCGTGGCCCCCACGGCGAGCCTGCTGCGCGGGCACTACGCGGGGCACTTCCTGTCGATGGTCGCGCTCGCGCACGCGTCCACCGGCGAGGAGTCGTTGCGCGCCAAGGCGTGGGAGATCGTGGCGGGGCTCGCGGAGGTCCGCGACGCGCTCGCCGCGACCGGCCGCTACAGCCACCCCGGATTCCTGGCGGCGTACGGGGAGTGGCAGTTCTCCCGGCTGGAGGACCTGGCCCCGTACGGCGAGATCTGGGCCCCGTACTACACCTGCCACAAGATCATGGCCGGGTTGCTGGACGCGCACGAGCACACCGGCAGCGAGCAGGCGCTGGAGCTCGCGGTCGGCATGGGCCACTGGGTCGCCGGGCGGGTGCTGCGGCTGGAGCGCGCGCACCTGCAGCGCATGTGGTCGCTGTACATCGCCGGTGAGTTCGGCGGCATGAACGAGAGCCTGGCGGCGCTGCACCGGATCACCGGCGAGGGGGTGTTCCTGCGCGCGGCGGCGGCCTTCGAGCTGGACCACCTGCTGGAGGGCGCGGCGCAGGGCCGCGACCTGCTGGACGGGATGCACGCGAACCAGCACCTGCCGATGCTCCTCGGGCACCTGGACCAGCACGACGCGACCGGCGAGGCGCGGTACCTGGACGCGGTGACCGCGCTGTGGGACCAGGTCGTGCCGGGGCGGGTGTTCGCGCACGGCGGCACCGGCGAGGGCGAGCTGTGGGGGCCCGCGGACACCGTCGCGGGGTTCATCGGAAGGCGCAACGCCGAGTCGTGCGCGACGTACAACCTGCTCAAGATCGCCCGGTCGCTGTTCGCGCGCACCGGTCACGCGCGGTACCCGGAGTACGCCGAGCGGGCGTGGCTGAACCACATGGTCGGCTCGCGCGCGGACGTCTCGTCCGACGTCTCGCCCGAGGTCGTGTACATGTACCCGGTCGACGCGGGGGCGGTGCGCGAGTACGACAACGTCGGGACCTGCTGCGGTGGAACGGGTCTGGAGACGCACGTCAAGCACCAGGACTGGGTGTGGTTCCACGCGCCGGGCAAGCTCGTGGTGGCTCGGCACGTGCCGTCGCGGGTGACGCTGCCCGGCGGTGGGACGGTGGCGCTGCGCACCGGGTACCCGCGCGACGGGCGGGTGGTGGTGGAGTTCGACGCGGACTTCTCCGGCGAGCTGCACCTGCGGGTGCCGTCGTGGGCCGCGGCGGGCTTCTCGGTGGACGGCGCTCCGGCTGACCTGACCGCCGAGGGCTTCACCGTGGTGTCCGGCGACTTCCGCCCCGGCGACGAGGTCGCGCTGGACCTCCCGCTGCCGCTGCGCCTGGTGTCCACAGTGGACGATCCGACGCTGGTGAGCGCGGAGCTGGGGCCGACCGTGCTGCTGGCCAGGGACGAGTCGGCCACCGTCCTGCCGGTGTCGCCCGCGGCGTTCCGGGGTCTGGACGGCTCGCTGGTCGGCTACGAGCGGGACGGCGACCTGGTGTCGATCTCCGGCCTGAACTTCGATCCCGAGTGGTACGGTGGTCACGAGCGCTACCACCTTTCCCTGCGGCAGTCGGACGAG
>NZ_JBQGCX010001449.1:0-4938 GCF_052038725.1 Actinosynnema sp. | reverse complement strand
CCGCACCGCTCAGCGGCGCTTGCCCTGGTCGCCGACCGGGCGGAAGCGCTGGGTCGCCGCGGCGGCGCCCGGCGTGGGGGCCTGCCTCGACGTGCCGACGGGGCGGATGCGCAGGGTGGCCTCCGAGTCCGCCGGGGAGGTGATCTCGGCGGGCGCGGTCTGCACGACCGGCTTGGCCTGCGCGACCTGGACGGCCTGGAACTTCGTGGTCGCCTGGTCACCGCCCTGGGCCGGGACCACCGGAGCGCCCGGACGACTGGGAGCCGCCTGGCCGCCGCCCGCCTGGGCACCAGCAGGCTGGGCAACGGAAGGCCAGCCACCGCCCGCGTGCCCCGCCTGCCCCGACTGCCCGGCGACGCCGCCGGACGCGCCCCGACCGCCATCCGCTTGCGCCCCAGCGCTTTCCCCGCCCCCGGCGCCGACCGGCGCGATCGTGGTGGTCTCCCCCGCGCCACCCCGCCGCGCGCCCTGAGCGCCCCCCTGCGCCCCGTCGTCCTCCGCACCCCGCACCACTGCGGGAACCGGCCCCGAAGACCCGGCACCGTCCTCCTCAGCCCGAGCAACGGCCTGCTGCGACGGCGCCAGGTACCCCACGACCATCGCCGCCACCACGAGTCCCACGACCACCACCCCGGCCACGACCGGCTCCGGCGTCAGCACCCGCAGCACCGACGACCACACCACCGCCGCGAGCCCGGTGGCGATCCCGGCGGGCACGAACTGCAGCGCCCGGCGCGAGCGGCGGGGCGGCAGGACGCCCTTGACCACCGCCCACAGCGCCGCGGACCACGCCGCCACCGCCAGCACGAGCAGCACGAGCCCGGCGACGCCGTACACCGACAGCACCGACCCGCGCACGTCGGCGGTGCTGCCGCGCGAGGCGATCACCTCGCGCCGGTCGTCGAGCAGCTCCAACCGCACCGGCACCAACCCGGTCGCCTTGCCCTCGAGCCCCGCCATGTCCAGCACGAACGCGCGCGTCACGCTGGTGCGGCCGGGCACCTCGAACGGCACGGTGGTCTCGTAGGAGAAGAACTCCAGGCCGAAAGCGCCGCCCGACAACCGGATGACGCGGGCCTGCCTGGTCTCCGCCGATCCGTTGTGGACGGTCACCGTCACCTTGCGCGAGCCGGACGGGTCGAGGACGACCCGGTTGTCGCCGAACTGCTGCCCGTCGACGGACGCCGTCATCGTCGCGCTGTCGCCTTGGGCGAGGGCCGGTGCGCCCGCGAGGAACATCCCGCACAGGAGCAGTGGGACGACCCTGCCCATAATGCGTCTCACAAAGCACCTCGACGTTCAGGGGACTGGGAGAAATGCGAACGGCTGGAACACTATCCGTACTGGCTGTCCTCGCCTACGCCCTGTCCACCCTCGTGACCGCACCGGTGGCGCTGGCGCAGGGCTCGCTCGGCATGTCGGTCAGCTCCGGCAAGCCGGGCACCGGGTTCAGCGTGCAGTGGACCGGGCTCCGGGTGACGTGCCACAACTACTCGGTGCAGGTCGTCTGGGACGGCGGAGTCGTCATCGGCAACGGCGGGGTCGGCTGGTCCGGCTCGGGGTCGACGTGGGCGGTCGTGCCGTCCACGGCGAAGCCGGGCAGGCACCAGGTGACCGCGCGGACGGTGTGCCCGAGCCCGAGCACCGCGTCGGGCTCCTTCACCGTGACCGGCGGCGAGACCTCGCAGCAGCAACCGCCGCCGCCGCAGGAGGAGGACGACCCGAAGCCGTCGCGGACGTCGGAGCAGGCGCCGCCCCCGGCGGCGCCGACCACCACCACGCGGCCGAGCGCCACGACCACCACGACGACGACCACGACCACCAGCACGACCACCGCCACGTCGGCCCCGCCCTCCTCGGCCTCCGAGCCGAGCAGCGCGGTCCCGCACGGCGACGGCGTGCTGGTGATCGACAAGGACGACGTGCAGCCGGGCGACCCGCTCAGCGCGACCGGCACCGGGTGCACGCCCGGCGCCTCGGTGACGCTGTCGTCGCTGGGCGAGCAGGTCGGGTCGACGACGGCGGACGACGCGGGCAGGTTCAGCGCGCCCGTGGAGTTCCCGACCGCGCAGGCCGGTCGGCACGAGATCCGCGCGTACTGCGGGATCGTGCTGGTGGGCAGCGTGAACGTGGTGGTCAGCAGCTCGACGGGCGGCGTGCTGCCCGCGGTGCTGGGCGTGTCCGGGGTGGCGCTGGCCGGGGGTTTCGTGCTGCTGCGGCAGTTCCGGGGTTTCCGCCGGGTCCGCTCGGGCGCGTGACAGGGCGTTGAGGGTGAGTTGTGCCGGGAAAGCGGGAGGCCCCGTGGATCTCCACGGGGCCTCTCGCCGACGGTGCCTGCTAGCTAGGGCTCTTCGCGCTGCCTGCGCAGCTTGGTGAGCGCCTCTTCGAGGATCGCCTCGCCGTCCGCGTCGGAGCGGCGCTCCTTCACGTCGGCGAGGTGCGTCTTGTACGGCTCGTTGCGCGGGGGAGCAGGCGGCGCCTGCTCGTCCCGGCCTGCCGGAAGACCGCACCGCGGACAGTCCCACATCTCCGGGACGTCCGCTTCGACCGCGAACGACGGGCGCGACTCGTGCGCGTTGGCGCACCAGTACGACACCCGACGCCGAGGCGCGGACTCGCCGCGCTCCGACTCGCCCATCGGGCCTGCGCCGACGCGGGTACCGCGAATCGCGTTACCACCAGCCATCGACCCTCACACCCCCACCACGTGGATTTCCCGTGTCGCCGACCGGAGTTGTCAGGCGACCTTCTGAATCAAGCCGATGCCCACGATGGCGATCACCCAGATCGCGCCGACGAACAGCGTCAGGCGGTCCAGGTTCTTCTCCACCACGCTGGAGCCGGACAGGCTCGACTGCATACCGCCACCGAACAGCGAAGACAGACCGCCGCCCCGACCGCGGTGCAGCAGCACCAGCAGGATGAGCAGCAGGCTGGACACGATCAGGAGGATCTGCAGGAAAGTGTTCATCTCTTCCTCGCTGTCAGGCAGGTGACGCCACAGAGTACCCGGTCGACTGCCGACCGTGGACGACGCGGGTGGCCTGGGTGTTCAGGTCCTCGGTCAGGGTAGGGGACCGCCCGCGGCCAGCGCGCACAGCTTGCTGAACTCGTCGCCGTCCAGGCTCGCGCCGCCCACGAGGGCGCCGTCGACGTCCTTCTGGGCGATCAGCTCGCCGACGCTGCCGGACTTCACCGAGCCGCCGTAGAGCACCCGGACCTCGGACGCGACGTCCTCGCCGTACGCCTCGGCCAGCTTGACCCGCAGCGCCGAGCAGACCTCCTGCGCGTCGGCCGCGCTGGCGACCTTGCCGGTGCCGATGGCCCACACGGGCTCGTAGGCGATGACGACGCCGCGCACCTGCTCGGCGGTCAGGCCCTTGAGGCCGGCGACGAGCTGGTCGGTGCAGAAGGCGACGTGCTCGCCCCTCTCCCGCACGTCGACCTTCTCGCCGAGGCAGAAGATCGGGGTGATCCCGTGCTTGAGGGCCGCCTTGACCTTCTTGTTGACGGTCGCGTCGTCCTCGCCGTGGTAGTCGCGCCGCTCGGAGTGGCCCACGGTGACGTAGGAGCAGCCGAGCTTCGCGAGCATCACGCCCGAGATGTCGCCGGTGTAGGCGCCCGAGTCGTGCGGGGACAGGTCCTGCGCGCCGTACTTGAGCAGGAGCTTGTCGCCGTCGACGAGGGTCTGCACGCTGCGGATGTCGGTGAACGGCGGGAGCACCGCCACCTCGACCTTGGCGTAGTACTTCTCGGGCAGCGCGAAGGCGATCTTCTGCACCAGGGCGATGGCCTCCAGGTGGTTCAGATTCATCTTCCAGTTGCCCGCGATCAGCGGAGTGCGCGCCACGTCAGTCCTCCTCCAGCACGGAGACGCCGGGGAGCTCCTTGCCCTCCAGGTACTCCAGCGACGCGCCGCCGCCGGTGGAGATGTGCGAGAAGCCGTCCTCGGGCAGGCCGAGGGAGCGGACCGCGGCGGCGGAGTCGCCGCCGCCGACGACGGTGAACGCCTCGCTGGCGATCAGCGCCTCGGCCACCGCGCGGGTGCCGCCGGAGAACTTCTCGAACTCGAACACGCCCATGGGGCCGTTCCAGAACACGGTCTTCGCGTCGGCGAGCTTCGAGGCGAACAGCTCGCGGGAGGCGGGGCCGATGTCCAGGCACTCGCGGTCGGCCGGGATCTCGTCGAAGGCGACCACGGTGTGGTCGGCGTCGGCGGAGAAGCCGGTGGCGGCGAGGAAGTCGACGGGGAGCAGCAGCTCGACGCCGCGCTTCTCCGCCTCGGCAAGGAAGCCCTTGACCTTCTCGATCTGGTCTTCCTGGAGCAGGGACTTGCCGACCTCGTGGCCCTGGGCCTTGAGGAAGGTGTAGGCCATGCCGCCGCCGACCAGGAGCCGGTCGACCTTGGTGAGCAGGTTCTCGATGACGCCGAGCTTGTCCGAGACCTTCGCGCCGCCGAGGACGACGACGTAGGGGCGCTGGGTGTCGTCGGTGAGCTTGCGCAGCACCTCGACCTCGGCCAGCACGAGCCCACCGGCGTAGTGCGGGAGCTTCTTGGCCTCGTCGTAGACGGTGGCCTGCGTGCGGTGCACGACGCCGAAGCCGTCGGACACGATCGCGTCGGCCTTCGCGGCCAGCTCGTCCGCCTGCGCCTCGCGCTCGGCGGCGTCCTTGCTGGTCTCGCGGGCGTCGAAGCGGATGTTCTCCAGCAGGACCGCGGTGCCGTTGTCGGCGGCCGTCTCGGTCCCGATCTCCACGGTCTGGCCGAGGAGCTCGCCGAGCCGCACGGCGACCGGGGCGAGGGAGAACTTGGGGTCGGGCTCGCCCTTGGGGCGGCCCAGGTGCGCGGCCACGAGGACGCGGGCGCCCGCATCGACGAGCGCCTTGATCGTGGGCACCGACGCGCGGACGCGGCCGTCGTCGGTGATCTTGCTGCCG
>NZ_JBQGCX010001448.1:0-1944 GCF_052038725.1 Actinosynnema sp. | reverse complement strand
GGGAGCAGTCGACCTGGTGGTGCAGGTCTCCACCCCTCCGTCGGTGGCGAGCGGTCTGCAGCGCGTCGGTCGGGCGGGGCACCAGGTGGGTGAGACCTCCCGCGGGCTGATGTACCCCACGACCCGGCACGACCTCGTCGGATCGGCCGTCACCGCTGCGCGGATGCGCGAGGGAGCCATCGAGCAGCTGTCGGTGCCGGCCAACCCGCTGGACGTGCTCGCTCAGCAGACGGTGGCCGCCACCGCACTGGAGCCGGTGGACGTCGAGGAGTGGTTCGACCTCGTGCGGCACGCGGCGCCGTTCGCCTCGCTCCCGCGCTCGGCGTTCGACGCCACGCTCGACCTGCTGTCGGGCCGCTACCCGTCGGACGAGTTCGCCGAGCTGCGCCCCAGGCTGGTGTGGGACCGCGACGCCGGAACCCTCACGGGACGGCCGGGTGCCCAGCGCCTGGCCGTCACGAGCGGCGGCACCATCCCCGACCGCGGAATGTTCGCCGTCGTGCTGGCCGACGGGGCTGACGAGGGTGCCGACGGCGCCGGGGGCACGAGAGCGCCTCGCAAGGTGGGCGAGCTGGACGAGGAGATGGTCTACGAGTCGCGGATCAACGACGTCTTCGCGCTCGGCGCCACGAGCTGGCGGATCCAGGACATCACGCACGACCGGGTGGTGGTGCTGCCGGCGTTCGGTGAGCCGGCCCGCCTGCCGTTCTGGCGTGGCGACTCCGAGGGACGTCCGGCAGAGCTGGGTGAGGCGATCGGGGCCTTCTTGCGCCGCGTCGGTGACGGTGAGGTCCCCCCAGACCTGGACGAGCGGGCCCGGACCAACCTGATGGCGTTCCTGTCCGAGCAGCGAGACGCCACGAGCGTGCTGCCGACGGACCGGTCACTGGTGCTGGAGCGCTTCCGCGACGAGCTCGGTGACTGGCGGCTCGTCCTGCACTCCCCGTACGGACGGCGGGTGCACGCTCCCTGGGCCCTTGCCGTGGGCGCACGCATCGTGGAGCGCTTCGGCGTCGACGGATCCGTGGTGGCGAGCGACGACGGCATCGTGGCCCGCGTGCCGGACACCGGCGGGGGTGCGGGGCCCTGGGCCGCAGACAGCACCGGCGGGGGTGCGGGGCCCTGGGCCGCAGACAGCACCGGCGGGGGTGCGGGGCCCTGGGCCGCAGACAGCACCGGCGGGGGTGCGGGAGCGGAGGAGCCGCCGGGGGCGGATCTCTTCGTCTTCGAGACCGACGAGCTGGAGCAGCTGGTCAACCAGGAGGTGGGCGGCTCGGCGCTGTTCGCGGCGCGCTTCCGCGAGTGTGCGGCGCGCGCCCTGCTGCTCCCCCGGCGGAACCCGGGCGCACGGGCCCCGTTGTGGCAGCAGCGCCAGCGATCGGCCCAGCTGCTCGACGTCGCGCGGAAGTACCCGGACTTCCCGATGCTGCTGGAGACGGCCCGCGAGTGCCTGCAGGACGTCTACGACCTCCCGGCCCTGCTGACGCTCATGAAGCGCGTCGCGGGCCGTGAGGTCGCACTCAGCGAGGTCACGACGCAGAAGGCGTCGCCCTTCGCCCAGACGCTTCTGTTCGGCTACGTCGCCTCGTTCCTGTACGAGGGCGACACCCCGCTCGCCGAGCGCCGGGCTGCTGCCCTCGCGCTGGACCCTGCGCTGCTCTCGGAGCTGCTGGGTCGGGCGGAGCTGCGCGAGCTGTTGGATCCCGATGTCATCGAGCGCACCGAGTCCGAGCTGCAGCGTCTCGCGGCCGACCGGCAGATGCAGGGTGTGGAGGGCGTGGCGGACCTGCTGCGCCTGCTGGGTCCGCTGACGGTCGAGGAGGTCACGGCTCGCCTCACCGACGACGACGCACGTCCCGCGCTGCAGGAGCTGCAGACGGCGCGGCGGGCCCTGCAGCTCCCGGTCGCCGGCGAGCAGCGCTGGGTCGCGGTGGAGGATGCCGG
>NZ_JBQGCX010001447.1:0-1637 GCF_052038725.1 Actinosynnema sp. | reverse complement strand
CCAGCGCGCCGCCCTGGTCGCGGTGCTGCGCGCCACGGTCGAGGCCGGGATGCACGACGAGCCCGGCCGGTGGCGCAACGTCGTGGTGCGCTGCCCGGAGACCACGCTGGCCAACGTCGCCCTGCCCACGGCAGACGGCTTCCTGGTCGTCCACTACCGCAAGCGGGACGAGGGCGGCGGCGTCATGCAGGCCACCGGGCTCCAGTTCACCCGCGAACCGGACAGCCCCACCCCGCCGCCGGGCATGGCCCTGCTGGAGTCGGACCCCGCGCGCGGCGCGCTGACCGGCGCGGACGTGCTGCGGTTCCTGGACGCGCTGGCCGAGCGTGGGCCCGCCCCGTGGCGGCCGGACGCCGGTCCCGCCCTGGCCGAGCTGACCGGTGCGGGCCGGGTGGCCGCGACGGCGCTGCTCACCGGGATGCCCGGCCTGCGCTTCCGGCCGAAGGTGTTCCTCGACGCCGCCGAGCGCGCGCTGGTCGGGCTGAGCAGCGCCGAGACCGCCTCGGCCTGCCCGGTCCTCGGCGCGCTGTCCGCCCGCCGGAGGCTGGCCCTGCTCGCCGCCGCCGTGCCCGCCGACCCGCTGGCGCTGTGGGACGCGGGCCCGGACGTCGAGTCCGTCGCACGGGTGTGGACCGACGCCTTCGGCAAGCGCGCGTCGCTGCCCGACGACCTCCAGGTCGTGGTCAACCGGGAGCTGTGGCACGACGACGAGCGGCGCCGGGTCTCCGACCTGCTCAACCCGGACCTGGCCCGCTGGCTGCACGTCGACGGCGAGACCACCCTCGTGGACGCCGAGCCGGTGGTCTCCGACGAGGCGGCCTTCGACGGCGACGACCTGTCCGGGGCGCCCGGCGCGCTGGCCTGGCTGGCCTACCGGCTGCCCGCCGCCTCGCCGCTGCGGCCCGCGCTGGCCCGCTCGCTCGACCTGGTCCGCGCGCGCCTGGCGCACGAGGGCTTCGCCTTCCTGCTCCGCGACCTCCCCGACGTCCAGGCGATCACCGACCTGACCGGCGTCGAGGTCGGCCCGGTCGGGGAGGTCGGCAGGCACCGGGAGTGGCTGGAGGTCGCCCGCTCGCACTTCAGCTTCTGCGCCCTGCTCGTGCGACCGGCCCTGCTCCGACCGCAGGACCAGCCGCTGCTCGACGCGCTCACCGAGGTCGTCCACAGCCGCTGGGACGTCGGCCGCCTGCGCCTGGCGCTCGACCCCGGCCTTGCCGCCGCCTGCGCCGTCACCGCGCCCGAGGGGACCGGTCCGGACGCGCACTTCCAGGACCCGACCTTCTCCGCGCCGCACCTGGTGGAGCAGGTCGCCGACCGGTACGGCCTGCCCGCCGACGCGGCGGCGCTCTACCTGCAACTGCTCGCCCTGCCGGACCCGACCGACGCGAACGTGGCGCGGTGGACCGGCTGGAAGCGCGCCCGCCTCACGAAGGCGCGGACCGCCCTCGCAGGCACCGACCTGGTCGTCGGCGGCAAGCGGTCCAGGGCCGGGCGCTCCCTGTTCCTGCCGGGCGGCTGGCTCGACCAGCGCAAACCCCGGCTGCCACTGGAGGTGTGGAAGACGTCGCTGTACGGCGGCGTCACCTACCCCGACCACTCGACGGGCGTGATCGCGCCCGCCGAACCCGTCGCCGACC
>NZ_JBQGCX010001446.1:0-4221 GCF_052038725.1 Actinosynnema sp. | reverse complement strand
CTCCACGAAGGCGTACGCGGGGGTCACCCTGGCCGGGCTGCTGGTGGTGCTGGGCGTGTCGCTGGTGCGGGCCGTCGCCGCCGAGCCGGTCAGCCACCTGCGGTTCGGGGCCAAGGCCGCCGTGCTGGAGTCGACGGTGTTCCTGGCCGTGCCGGTGGTGCTGGCGGTGCTCTCCGAGCGGGAGTTCGGGCGCACGCGCGGGTACCGGGTGGCACTGGTCGCCGGGTTCACGCTGACCTCGGTGCTGGGCGCGGCGGTGGTGTCCAAGACCGGCGGGCTGCTGCTGTTCGCCGCCGGGCTGCTCGTGCTGGCCTGGCGCGAGCGCAGCGCGTGGTGCGGGGCGGTCGCGCTCGGGTACTCGTGGTTCACCCTGCTGGCCAACGGCAGCTGGATGGGCTCGGTGTTCTGGCGGCTGGGGTGGCGACCCGACCCGGCGACCGGAATGGAGGAGGTGCTGTTCGCGGCCAAGGACGTGCTGCTCCCCGGCGCCACCGCGATCGTCGGTGGGCTCGTCGCTCTCGTGCTGAGTAGGGTGCGCCGGTGAGCGAACACCCCACCGCAGGCCTGGACGACGTGGTGCACCAGCGCCACCGGCTCGGCATCCTGACCGTGACCGCCGAGGCCGACCGGGTGGAGTTCGGGTACCTCAAGAGCACGCTGGAGCTGACGGCGGGCAACCTGTCCCGGCACATCGCCGTGCTGGAGGAGGCCGGGCTGGTCGCGGTGGAGAAGGGCTACGAGGGCAGGCGACCGCGCACGTGGGTCGGCATCACCGCCGAGGGGCGCGGGGCGCTGGCGCGGGAGATGGCGGCGCTGCGGGCCCTGCTGGAGCGCCACGGGCGGTGACGTCCCGGCCCCCGTCCGGGCGATGCCTCGCCCGGACGGGGGCGGCGTTTCCGCTGACTCGCCTCGGGTACGCCGGGTGGAACACCCGCCACCCGGAGGAGTTCAGGGCACATGGCCGAGATCACCGCGCACCACGGGCTGTTCAAGGACACCAACCTGCACGTGGACGACACCGGCGGTCCAGGCCGCCCGGTCGTGCTGATCCACGGGTGGCCGCTGTCCGGCGAGTCGTGGAAGCTCCAGGTGCCCGCGCTGGCCGCGGCCGGTCACCGGGTGATCACCTACGACCGGCGGGGCTTCGGGCGCAGCGACAAGCCGCGCGGGGGCTACGAGTACGACACGCTCGCCGAGGACCTGCACCACCTGCTGACCCAGCTGGAGCTGACCGACGTGGTGCTGGTCGGGTTCTCCATGGGCGGCGGCGAGGTCGCCCGGTACGTGGCCAGGTACGGACAGGAGCGGCTGCGGGGCGTCGTGTTCGCCTCGGCCGTGCCGCCGTACCTGGCGCGCACCGACGACAACCCGGAGGGACCGCTGCCCGCCGAGAAGGCCGAGGAGCTGGCCGCCGGGCTCAGGGACGACGAGAGCACGTTCTACGACACGTTCGTCACCGACTTCTTCTCCGTCGACGGCGAGCTGAAGGTCACCCAGGAGCAGTGGCGGGAGGCGCGGGCGCTGTGCGACGAGGCCGACCCCCGGGCGGCGCTGGGCTGCCTGGCGGCGTGGGCGGGCACCGACTTCCGGGGCGACCTGCCCGCGATCACCGTGCCGACGCTGGTGATCCACGGCGACAGCGACGCGACGGTGCCGTACGAGGGGTCCGGTGAACGGGTGCACGCGGCGATCCCCGGCAGCGAGGCGCACGTGGTGGCGGGCGGGCCGCACGGGGTGAACGTGAGCCACGCCGAGGAGTGGAACCGGGTGGTGCTGGAGTTCCTGGCCCGCTGACGCTCCGGGGCCGCTGACGTTCCGGGTCCGGCCGCGGGGCGCTCCACGACCGGGAGCGCCCCGCGGGCGGGTCAGCCGAGGGTCCAGCGCTGGTTGCGCCCGCCGTTGCAGCCGTACGCGCCGACGCCGGTGGTCGGCGTGCCGCGCGGGGCCTCCTGGTCGAGGCAGTCGCCGCTGCTCAGGTTGACGAACTGGACCTCCTCGCTGCCGGTCTCCTCGTCGTGCCGCACGACCCAGCGCTGGTTCTGGCCGTCGTTGCACTGGTACGCGCCGACGCCGCTGGTCGGCACGCCGCTGGGCGACTCCTGGTCGAGGCAGTCCACGGGCGGCGCGGTGTTCCAGACCTCGGCGACGTCGGGGCGGTACCAGACCAGGAACCAGTGCTGGTTCAGGCCGCCGTTGCAGCCGTAGGCCCCGACGCCGCTGGTCGCCACGCCGCTGGGCGACTCCTGGTCGAGGCACCAGCCGCTGGAGGAGTTGCGCACCGGGGTCCCGGTGGGCTCGCCGGGCGTGATGCCCGCGTCGACCCAGCGGGTGCGGGGACCGACGTCGGTGAAGGTGAGCGGGGTGCTGTCGGCGGAGTAGCCGACCACGTCCGAGTCGCGCGAGCGGTCGCCGCCCGCGCCGAACGCGGTGGCGCGGTAGCCGTCCGGGATGACGACCTGCACGAGGTACTTGTCGGCGGGCAGGTCCGTGAAGCTGTAGAAGCCCTTGTCGGAGAACGTGGTCCGGAACATCCACCCCTCGGTGTCGTCGAAGGTCCAGAGGAAGACCTCCAGCCGCGCGGCCACCTCGGTGTTGGACCGCACCCCGTCACCGTTGGCGTCCACCCAGACCAGGCCGGAGACGGTGTTCTGGCTGACCGCCGCGCTCCCGGACGCCGCCTTGTAGGGCACACCGCTCCGCTTGGGCGGCAACTTCTGCCGCTCGACACCCGGTGATCGGTCCGCCGGGTCGGCTTGGGCTTGAGCGGTCATCGCCCCGAGCGGGAGGAGTGCCAGCGCGCACACGACCGCGGCCAAGCGCCTCATGGTCTTCACCACCTAGGACGGCGGTCGGACGCCGCCGCCAGCGCGATGGTAGAAGCTCGTGACGGCGGACACAGCGGCCGAGGGGCTGAAGATCGCTGAGACGGTGACGCCGAGACACCGCGGTGCCCACCCGTTCGGGGCAGCGGCGGGAGCGGTCGACACGCCGGGACGCGAACCGGCCGGGCCACGCGCGTCGCGTGACCCGGCCGGGGTGGTGCTACGGGTGGAACGTCAGTCGTTCAGGTACCACTTCTGGTTCGCGCCACCGTTGCACAGGTACGCGCCGAGCACCGTGGTCGGCGTGCCGGTCGGGGCCTCCTGGTCGAGGCAGTAGCCGCTGCGCTGGTTGATCGCCAGGGCGGGCTCGCCGTAGAGCTCGTTGTGGTGCACGACCCACTTCTGGTTGGTGCCGCCGTTGCACGGGTAGGCGCCGACGCGCGGGGTCTGCTGGTTGTTCGGGTACTCCTGGTCGAGGCAGTGCGCGGACGCGAAGTTCTCGAACCAGTAGACGCCCATGCCCGCGTCGTAGTCCCAGACGACGTCCCACACCTGGTTGATGCCGCCGTTGCAGTGGTGGACACCGACCTTGGTGGTCGGGGTGCCCTGCGGGGACTCCTGGTCGAGGCACCAGTTGCTGGCGCCGTTCTTGACCTGGTAGCCGAAGTAGTACTGGGACGTGATGAAGCCGCCGTCGACGCCGCGCTGCGCGGGGCCGTTGTCGGCGAAGTGGATCGGCAGGCTCAGGGCGTTCGGGCCGAGCAGGTCGGAATCGCGCTGCCGGTCACCGCCGACGCCCAGCTTCGTGGGGATGAGCCTCGAGTTCCTCGGGTCGGTGTCGATGTAGACCTTGTAGGTGTTCGCCGGGAGGTCGTAGAACGCGTACGCGCCGTTCTGCGTGTACGTCGAGTAGTACCAGCGCTCACCGTCCTCCTCGAAGACGAGGCGCACCTCGGTCGACTTGTCCGGCTCGCTGTCGCCCCGGGAGCCGTCGCCGTTGGTGTCGGTCCAGACCCGACCGGCCACGACGTTGCTGCCCACGGCCTGGGCGGAAACCCCCTCCTGGCGCCTCTGGGAAGCGGGGCGCGCGTCCGCGTACGGCTTCTCGGTCAGCTCGCTGACCGAGATCCCCACGCGGTCCTGCTGCTCGACCGGCTCCTCGGCCTGCGCGATGCCCGCCCCCAGCGGGAGTGCCACGAAAGCTGCGCACGCCACGGACAACCAGCGTCTCATACGACTAGCCCCCTAGTGCGGCGGACGAGCGCCACCGCCGAAGCGATGCTAGATCGAGATCGGCGCGCCCCGGTATAGACCTGATGGCCCAATCACCCTCCCTTGTGGAGCAACGCGGAAAATCGCTTGCGCCGCAAGGAAATAACTGCTTCAAGGGGTCCCCCCT
>NZ_JBQGCX010001445.1:0-12840 GCF_052038725.1 Actinosynnema sp. | reverse complement strand
GCGGCCCGAAGGCGGGCGCGCGCGGGGGAGCCCGCGACGAGGCGGCCAAGGGGCGTGGCGGGGCGCGGCAGCAGCCCGCCCGGCGGCGGGCGCAGTCCAAGGCGCGCACCCGCGCGGGCGCGGGCACCGGCGGCGCGTTCGGCATGACCAGCACCCGCCAGGCTGCGGTGCTGGCCATGGTGGTGTGCGCGCTGGCGCTCAGCATCGCCGTGCCGCTGCGGACCTACCTGGCGCAGCGGGACGAGCTGCGCGACGTGGCGACGTCGCAGCAGGCGCTGCGCGAGCAGGTGGCGCAGCTGGAAGAGCGCAGGCCGCAGCTCGACGACCCGGCCGTGATCGCGGCCGAGGCTCGGCGAAGGCTGCACTACGTGCGACCGGGCGAGACGCCCTACGTCGTGCAGCTCCCCGGTGACTCGGGGCGTCCGGAGCAGGAGGAGAGGCCGGCCAGCGAGCCGGTCCCGAACAAGGCTTGGTACCAGCAGCTGTGGGACTCGGTGGCGGCGAAGTGAACGTGGACGAGCAGGACCTGGCGATCGTGGCGGAGCAGCTCGGGCGGGTCCCGCGCGGGATGCGCGCGATCGCGGCGCGGTGCCCGAGCGGGCACCCCTCGGTGGTGCAGACCAGCCCGAGGCTGGAGGACGGCACGCCGTTCCCGACGCTGTACTACTTGACGTGCCCCCGGCTGACCTCGCAGGTCAGCAGGCTGGAGAGCGAGGGGGTCATGCGGGAGATGCAGGACCGGCTCGCCGAGGACGAGGAGCTGGCCGCCGCGTACCTGCGCGCCCACGAGTCGTACCTGGCCGAGCGGGACGCGATCGAGTCGCTGGGCACGAAGGTCACGGCGGGCGGGATGCCGGAGCGGGTCAAGTGCCTGCACGTGCACGTCGGGCACGCGCTCGCGGTCGGTCCGGGCGTGAACCCGTTCGGTGACGAGGCGCTCGCGCTGCTCGCGGACGTGTGGCCGAGCGGGGACTGCGCCGCCCGGACGTGAGGGGCGCTCCCGTTCGGGAGCGGGAGTGTTGGCCACGGGTGGAAAGCCGACCGCGAGGGCAGACCCGGGGGCACAAAGCAGGTGCGCGCCCGTGACAGGCACCCCTGGATCGGGCAGTCTGGGCGGCGGGAACGGGGGATCCACCGACTAGGGAGTTCGCTGCTGTGCCGAAGCGACGGGGACGCGGCCGAAGAGCAGATCGAGGCGCCATGACGCCCAGGCAGCGGGGTCTGGCGGCGACGGCGACGTGCGCGATGCTGGTGCCCGCGCTGCTGAACGGGACGTTGGGCGTGGACTGGCTGCCGGTGTCCGCGCGGAGCGCGCTGAGCGCCGTGCCGCCGGGGGCCGGGGACGTGCTGGGCGCGCTGTCGGTGCGGTCCGGCGCCGGGGAGGACCGGTTCGGGGCAGGCGGAAAGCTCCCCCGGACGGACGCGCTGGGCGCGGACCTGATCGCGGACGCGGACGACGCGAGCGCGTTCGGCGACTACCTGCCGACCGGCGTGGACAGCCTGCCGACCGGGCCGCTGGGGGTGCCGGGGGTGATGCTCGACGCGTACACGCGGGCCGAGCAGCGGCTGGCGCAGACCACGCCGGGGTGCAAGATCCACTGGTCGTTGCTGGCGGGGATCGGGCGGATCGAGTCCGGGCACGCGCGGGGCGGGCGGGTGGACGCTCGGGGGAACGCGGTTCCGGCGATCCTGGGGCCGGTGTTGAACGGCGGACCGGGGATCGCGCCCATCCACGACACGGATGGCGGGCGGTACGACGGCGACACCACGTGGGACCGGGCCGTGGGGCCGATGCAGTTCATCCCGTCGACCTGGCAGGGGTACGCGGCCGACGGGAACGGGGACGGGGAGCGGAACCCCAACAACGTCTACGACGCGACTGTCGGGGCTGGGAACTACCTGTGCGCCTACGGGTCGGATCTGAGCGACCCGGCTCAGCGGGCGAAGTCGGTTTTCCGGTACAACCACTCCGAGGAGTACGTGCGGACGGTTCTGTACTGGGCCGACGCCTATCGCAACGGGGTGACGTTGCTGCCCGATCTGGCGGGGTCCGACGAGGACTTCACGCCGATCGCCCCGCCTGGGAACTCCGGGGGGTCGTCTTCCGGGAACGGGAACCAGGGGAGCGGGAACCAGGGGAACGGGCAGGGGCAGTCGGGTGGGAGCACGACCACGACCACCACGACCAGTGGTGGGGTGACCACGACGACGACCACTACCACCACGACCACGAGTGGTGGGTCGACGACCACCACGACCACGACGACCACCACGACGACCACGACCACGACGGATCCCTCGGGGTGCCCGAGCGTTCCGGTCGTCACGACGACCACGGAGATCACGCCGTCGGAGTCGGTGACCACCACCACCGGGGTTCCGCCTGGGTGCGAGTCGGCGCCGACCACCAGCGTGACGAGCGTGGTGACGGCGCCGTCGTCGGGGGAGATCGTGGAGTCGTTGCTGCCCCAGGGCAGTTCCGCGCCGATGGCCACTGCGTGAGGGCCGACGAGGCTTGGGGCCGGCCATTCCGCGACGCGGGGTGGCCGGTTCGGCCTTGGGCGGTGGAGGTGGGGCTAAGCCGTGAAGTCATCCGCCAGGAGTTCTGAGGCTGCCGCGGGGTCCATCAGGTTGAACCACACCTGCTCGTTGTTCCCCGGTGGCCGGTCCGGCGTGGAGATCTCGCAGTCCCAGCTGTCCCGGTCGCACCCCGGCGCCGAAGCCGGCACGGTGACCGGCAACCCCTCGGGGACGGAACCGGTCACCCGCAGTGCGACGTAGGTCTCGTGCCCGTCCAGCAGCGACTTGCGGGTCAACCGGTGCACGGTCGACTTCAGCTCGCGGACGAGGCGCAGGCCCGCCTCGAGGAGGAGTCGGTCCCGGTCGTCGTCGTTCGGCAGCCAGGCCTTGGTGAACGTGGTGGTGGGCTGTGCTCGCTGTTGTACCGGGTTCGCGCGACTCGCGCGGCGGTCGCCAGCGACTCGGAGAAGTCGTCCTTCGACCCCTCTTCCCGCTGCCCGGCCGCCACCAGCCAGGCTTGGCCGTTCCCGTCGGTCCACGCGGCTCCGCGCCACCGCTGGGCTTTGATCTTGAAGAACACGGTGTCGTCGATGGCCGAGATGCGCTCGCGCGTTCCGGTGGGGTCGGCGAGCTGGAGCGCCGCTTCGCGCGGCAGCGGGTGGTCGACTTCGCCGAGGGGCGCCTCCGCCGGAGGGGGCGACATGCCGAGTTCCCCGGTCGGGCAGCGGAGGGTGGGGCGCGTGGTCATCGGTCTACCGGGACAGGCCGCCCAGCTCGGCGATGCGTTCAGGGGACAGGCCGGTCAGCGCGGAGACCCGGCTCTCCTCCGTGTCGTCGATCTCGGCCATGACCGCTCGCATCCGGGTGGTGACCGCTTCGCGGTGCTTGGTCAGGTAGTCGCGGACAGCCGCGTCGACCAGCTCCTTGTGCGTCATGCGCAGTGCGATCGCGCCGTGGGCGACCAGCGCGTGCGTCGAGCTGTCGACCTTGAGCACGGCCGTGGTGTTGGTCATCTGCGCCTCCTGTGGGTACCACAGTGCCCGTGGGTACTCGACGAGACCAAGACTCCTCCGGGTGATGAGGCCTGGTGTGCCCGGCGCTGGGGTGCGGGTTAGCGTTCTGGTGCCGGCTCAACTCTGGAGGGCACTCACCATGGCGCGCGTGGCCGCGATCGACTGCGGGACCAACTCGATTCGGCTTCTCGTCGCCGATGTCACCGCCTCCGACGACGGGGGGCGGTGGTTGCGGGACGTGCACCGGGAGATGCGGGTCGTTCGGCTCGGGCAGGGGGTCGACGCCACGGGGGCCCTGCACCCGGACGCGCTCGCCCGGACCAGGGCCGCGCTCGTGGACTACGCGGCGGTGCTCCGGCGCAAGGGGGCCGAGCGGGTGCGGATGGTGGCGACCTCGGCCACTCGGGACGCGTCCAACCGGGACGACTTCTTCGGGATGACCGAGGAGGTGCTGGGGCAGGTCGCCGAGGTGATCAGCGGGGACGAGGAGGCCGCGCTGTCCTTCACGGGGGCTGTCGCCGATCTTGAGGCTGAGGACGGGCCTTTCCTCGTCTCCGACGTCGGCGGGGGCTCCACCGAGATCGTGCTCGGGGGGTGGGACGGGGTTGTCGGGAGCGTGGAGGCCGCCCGGTCGGTCGACATCGGGTGCGTGCGGCTGACCGAGCGGCACCTGCACGACGACCCGCCCAGCGCGGCCCAGGTCGAGGACGCGGTGGCGACTGCCAAGAGCGTGCTGCAGGAGGCGTTCGACCGCGTGCCGGTCGAGCGGGCGCGGACCTGGATCGGGGTCGCGGGGACGGTCACCACGCTCGTCGCGCTCGCCAAGGAGCTGGACGCCTACCGGCCCGACGAGATCCACCTCGCGCGGTTGCCGCTGGCGCGGATCCAGGAGATCACGGAGCGGCTGCTGCTGATGCCGCACGACGAGCGCGCCGCGCTCGGGGCGATGCACCCCGGACGGGTCGACGTGATCTGCGGTGGGGCGATCGTGGTCCGGGCCATCGCGGAGCACCTCGCGGAGCGGGCCGGGATCACCGAGCTGGTCGCGAGCGAGCACGACATCCTGGACGGGATCGCCTTCTCCCAGGCCGTCGGGGGCTGAGCGCGGCGGGTGGGGGAGTCCGCTCGGGCAGAACGGTCAACGGGGAATGTTCGTGATCAGGATGTAACCCCTTCACCCGTGTGGACTCCGCCACATCACGGATAGCGTCCCTCTCACGCTGTGCAAGCAAATGGCTCTGCTCGGTCACCGCCGATCGGGTCGGTTGTGAGGGGAGGACGCATGTCGCGTGTACGCTTGGTGCCGATCTTAGCGGTGTCTGTGATGGTGGTCACGGCCTGTGGTGGCTCTGGGGACGACGGGGCGGGCAGCTCCGCAGACGCGGGGATCACGATCTTCAACACCGAGCCGGAGAACCCGCTGGTCCCCGGCAACACCACCGAGGTCGGCGGCAGCCGCATCCTCGACGCCATGTTCACCGGCCTGGTCGGCTACAACGCCGACACCGCGCAGCCGGAGAACGCGATGGCCGAGTCCATCGAGACGACCGACTCCAAGCTCTTCACCATCAAGCTCAAGCCCGACTGGACGTTCCACGACGGCACCCCGGTGACCGCCAAGAGCTACGTGGACGCCTGGAACTGGACCGCCTACGGGCCCAACGCCACCCAGGGCGCGACGTTCTTCTCCCAGATCGAGGGCTACGCCGACGTCCACCCCGAGGACCCGGACGGGGCCGACGGGCCGCAGCAGGCGCCCGCGCCGACCACCGAGACCATGTCGGGCCTGAAGGTCGTCGACGACAGCACCTTCACCGTCACCCTCACCGAGCCGTTCTCGGTCTTCCCGGTGACCATCGGCTACGAGGTCTTCTCCCCGATGCCCGAGGCGTTCTTCAAGGACCAGAAGGCGTTCGAGGCCGCGCCGATCGGCAACGGGCCGTTCAAGTTCGTCTCCCGGCAGGTCGGGGCCGAGGTCAAGCTGACCCGCTACGACGACTACCGGGGCGACGACAAGCCGAAGATCAAGGACGTCACGCTCAAGGTCTACCAGAGCCGCGAGTCGGCCTACGCGGACCTCGTGGCGAACTCCCTGGACTTCATGGAGGAGCTGCCCCCGAACGCGCTGGCGGGCAAGAAGTACGAGGGCGACCTCGGTGAGCGGGTCCTGCAGAAGGAGACCCTCAACAACCAGACCATCGCCTTCCCGTTCTACCTCCCGCCGTACGACAACGTGGACCTGCGCCGCGCGATCTCCATGTCGATCGACCGCGAGGAGATCACCCAGCGGATCTTCGAGGGCAGCCGCGTCCCCGCCGACGGCTGGGTGCACCCGCTGACCGAGGGCTACACGCCCGACCAGTGCGGCGAGTACTGCGAGTACAACCCGACCAAGGCCAAGGAGCTGCTGGCCAAGTCCGGGTACACCGGTCCGCTGCTGCTGCTGTCCAACACCGACGGCGGCCACCAGGAGTGGGCCGAGGCGGTGGCCAACAGCATCAAGAACGCGCTCGGCCTGGACGTGCGGTTCTCGCCGTCCACGAGCTTCGGCGAGTTCCGGCAGAAGGTCAACGCGCACGAGATGACCGGCATGTACCGGGCGGGCTGGATCGCGGACTACCCGTCGATCGAGAACTGGCTCACCCCGAACTACCGCACCGGCTCCTCCTCCAACGACGGCCTCTACTCCAACCCGGCCGTCGACGCCAAGCTCGCCGAGGCGGACAAGGCGGCCGACGCGGACCAGGCCATCACCCTCTACCAGGAGGCGGAGAAGCTCATCGCCGCCGACATGCCGTCCGTGCCGCTGTGGACGCAGAACACCATCGGCGGCAAGTCCGACCGGCTCACCACCGCCAAGATCGACCCCTTCCGCGCCCTGGACCTGGCCTCCGTCGAGGTCGGCTGAGTCCCCTAGCTCGACGGCCCGGCCGCGCCCGCTGCGGCGCGGCCGGGCCACTCGGGAGGAGAGTGCGCTCTTGGGGCGCTACGTGCTGCGCAGGCTGCTGCAGATGGTGCCGGTGTTCCTCGGCACCACGTTCCTGATCTACGCCCTGGTGTGGGCGGTGCCGGGCGACCCGTTCGAGGGCAAGTGCGGCGAGCGGGACTGCCCGGAGTCCTACGTCTCCGCGATGCGCGAGAAGTTCAACCTGGACGACCCGCTGCTCGTCCAGTACGGCAAGTACCTGCTCAACCTGGTGCGGGGCGACTTCGGCGAGACGTCCTCGGGCATCGAGGTCGCCGACCGGATCGCCGACACGTTCCCGGTCACCCTGCAGCTCGCGCTGGTCGCCCTGCTCATCGAGGCCGTCATCGGCATCGCGGCGGGCGTGCTGAGCGGGCTGCGCGGGCGGGGGTTCCTGGACAGCCTGGTGCTGGTGTCCACGCTGTTCCTGATCTCCATCCCGGTGTTCGTCACCGGCTACGTCGTGCAGCTGGTGTTCGGCCTGCAACTGGGCTGGATCGCGCCCACGGTCGGGTCCTCGCCCTCGTTCGGCGACCTGCTCGTCCCCGGCTTCGTGCTCGCGAGCCTGTCGATGGCCTACGTGGCGCGGCTGACCAGGGCGAGCATCGCGGAGAACCGGCGCGCCGACTACGTGCGCACCGCGCTGGCCAAGGGCCTGCCGGACAAGCGGGTGGTGGGCGTGCACCTGCTGCGCAACTCGCTCATCCCGGTGATCACCTTCCTGGGCACGGACCTGGGGGCCTTCCTCGGCGGCGCGATCGTCACCGAGGGCATCTTCAACGTGCCCGGCATCGGCGGGCTCGTGTTCCGCTCGATCCTGACCAAGGACGGCGCGATGGTGACCGGCCTGGTCACCCTGCTGGTGCTGGTCTACCTGCTCATGACGCTGCTGGTGGACCTGCTCTACGCCGTGCTCGACCCGAGGATTCGCTATGACTGAGTCGGTGGCGGCCAGCGGTCTGGCCGAGGTGGGCGGCGCGCCCGGCGGCGAGTCGCGCGGGCTGTTCGGCGACGCCTGGCGGGAGCTGCGGTCCCGGCCGCTGTTCTGGGTGTCGACCGCGCTGATCGCGGTGGTGGTGGTCATGGCCGTGTTCCCCGGCCTGTTCACCTCGGCGGACCCGAACCTGGCGGTGCTGTCCCGGAGCCGGGGCGCGCCCTCGGCGGAGGCCTGGTTCGGCTACGACAACCAGGGCTACGACATCTACGCCCGCACGGTGCACGGGGCGCGCGCGTCCATCGTCGTGGGGCTGCTGGCCACGCTCGGCGTGCTGCTGGTCGGGGCCGTGCTCGGGCTGCTCGCCGGGTTCTACGGCGGCTGGCTGGACGCGGTCGTGTCCCGGATCGCCGACGTGTTCGTGGGCGTGCCGTTCGTGCTGGGCGCGATCGTCATCCTGACCACGCTCAACGCGGGCGGCGACGCGGGCGCGGCCCGCATCGTCGCCCAGGTGGTGCTGTCCATCTCGGTGCTGTCCTGGCCGGTGGCCATGCGCATCACCAGGTCCACGGCCGTCGCGGCCAAGCAGCAGGACTACGTGAAGGCGGCGCGCGCGCTCGGCGCGGGCTCGGGCAGGCTCATGGTCAAGCACCTGCTGCCCAACTGCGTCGCGCCGGTCCTGGTGTACGCCACGATCGCGCTCGGCGCGTTCATCGGCGTCGAGGCCACGCTGTCCTACCTGGGCATCGGGCTGCGACCGCCGGTCGTGTCCTGGGGCGTGATGATCAACGGCGCGAAGGACTACATCCGGGTCGCCCCGCACGCCCTGCTGTTCCCCGCGGGCTTCCTCACCGCGACCGTGCTCGCCTTCGTGATGCTCGGCGACGCGGTGCGCGAGGCGCTCGACCCCAAGCTGCGCTAGGAGGAGCTGTCGGTGACAGCGTTGCTGGAGGTCGACGACCTCCACGTGGAGTTCCGCACCCGCGACGGGGTCGCGCGCGTGCTCAACGGCGTCAGCTACCACGTCGCGGCCGGTGAGACGCTGGCCGTGCTCGGCGAGTCCGGCTCGGGCAAGTCCGTCACCGCCCAGGCGGTGATGGGCATCCTGGACACCCCGCCCGCGCACGTCACGGGCGGCTCGGTCCGGTTCAAGGGCGAGGAGCTGCTGGGCGCCCCGCCCGAGCGGCGCCGCCTGGTGCGCGGCGAGGGCATCGCCATGGTGTTCCAGGACGCCCTGTCCGCGCTGAACCCCGTGTTCACCGTGGGGTTCCAGATCGAGGAGCAGCTGCGGACGCGGCGCGGCATGTCCCGCAAGGACGCCCGCGCCCGCGCCGTCGAGCTGCTGGACCAGGTGAAGATCCCGCACGCCAGGCAGCGGGTGCGCGAGTACCCGCACCAGTTCTCCGGCGGGATGCGGCAGCGCGCCATGATCGCGATGTCGCTGGCGCTGGACCCCGAGGTCCTGATCGCCGACGAGCCGACCACCGCGCTCGACGTGACCGTGCAGGCCCAGATCATGGACCTGCTGGCCGAGCTCCAGCGCGACCGGGGCATGGCCATGGTGCTCATCACCCACGACCTGGGCGTGGTCGCCGAGGTCGCGGACCGGATCGCGGTCATGTACGCGGGCCGGATCGTCGAGCACGCCGACGCGCGGTCGCTCTTCCGCGCGCCCGGCCACCCGTACACGTCGGCGCTGATGCGGTCGCTGCCGCACGTCGAGGCCAAGGGCTCGGAGCTGAGCACCCTCTCCGGCCTGCCGCCGAGCCTGCTCGCCATCCCGCCCGGCTGCCCGTTCCACCCGCGCTGCCCCAGGGCGGCGGACGTCTGCTCGGTCGACGTCCCGCCGCAGGTGCCGCTGCCGGGCGGGCGGGACAGCGCGTGCCACTTCGCCGAACAGGAGGTCAGCGGTGCCTGAACCGGTGCTGAGCGTGCGGGACCTGGTCAAGCACTTCCCGGTGACCAGGGGCGTGCTGTTCAAGCGCGCCATCGGCCAGGTCAAGGCGGTCGACGGGGTCTCGTTCGACCTGATGCCCGGCGAGACGCTGGGCGTGGTCGGCGAGTCCGGCTGCGGCAAGTCCACCCTCGCCCAGGTGCTGATGTGCCTGGAACCGCCCACCTCGGGGGAGGCGCGCTTCGAGGGCAGGCCCATGTTCGGGCTCAAGGGCGCGGCGATGCGGTCGCTGCGGCGGGACCTGCAGATCGTGCTCCAGGACCCGTACACCTCGCTCAACCCGAGGATGACCGTCGGCGACATCGTCGGCGAGCCGTTCGAGATCCACCCGGAGGTCGCGCCCGCCGGGTCGCGCGCGGCGCGGGTGCGGGAGCTGCTGGACGTCGTCGGGCTCAACCCCGAGCACGCCAACCGGTACCCGCACCAGTTCTCCGGCGGGCAGCGGCAGCGCGTCGGCATCGCGCGGGCGCTCGCCCTGCGGCCCAAGGTGATCGTGTGCGACGAGCCGGTGTCCGCGCTGGACGTGTCCATCCAGGCGCAGGTGATGAACCTGCTCGGGCGGTTGCAGCGCGAGTTCGGGCTGGCCTACGTGTTCATCGCGCACGACCTGTCGGTGGTGCGGCACCTGTCCGACCGGGTCGCGGTGATGTACCTGGGCAAGTTCGTGGAGGTGGGCACCGAGGACCAGATCTACGCGCACCCCACGCACCCGTACACCCAGGCGCTGCTGTCGTCGGTGCCGGTGGCCGACCCGGAGCTGCGCGGCAGGCGCGAGGTGATCCGGCTGACCGGGGACGTGCCGTCGCCGATCGACCCGCCGTCCGGCTGCCGGTTCCGCACCCGGTGCTGGAAGGCGCGGGACGTGTGCGCGACCGAGGAGCCGCCGCTGGTGGAGCGGCTCGGGCACCTGAGCGCGTGCCACTTCGCCGAGGAGCGGTCGGTGGTGCCGGGCTAGGGTTCTGCGGTGCGGGAGCGGCTCTTCCGGCCGCCCCCGCACCGGTTCCCGCTAGCGGTTGGACGCCGCGCGCACGAACGCCGCGATGTCCTTCGACTGCTGCACGCGGGACTCCTCGTGCACGTACATCATGTGCCCGGCCGGGTAGTACGCCGACTCGACGTTCTCGGCCAGCTCGCGCGGGATCTTCAGGTGCGCCAGCACGTGCTCGGCGGCGTAGTACGCGGTCGCGCCGTCGTGGTAGCCGAACGCCACGTGCACCTTCAGGTGCGGGTTGGCCCGCATCGCCGCCGCCAGCTTGTTCGCCACCGTCACGTGCGCGCCCTCGAACTCCTTGAACGACCACGGGTGCACCGCGCGCGAGATGATCTCGTACGGCAGGTCGCTCTCGTAGCCCAGCTCGACGCGCGCGTAGTGGTTGAGCGCGGCCGAGTACGGGCCGAGGATCGCGCTGTACGACGGGTCCTCGCTGAACAGCTCGCGCCCGTAGTCGCTCTCCCAGCCGGTGAACCGGCCGTCCAGCCGCCCGACCGTGCGGCGCTGGTGGCGCAGCAGCTCGGTGAAGAACCGGACGTGCTCGATCCGCAGGTCCACCCGGTCCACGTAGTCCTCGGACAGCCCGGTCAGCGCCGCGAGCCTGGACACCGCGTCGGCCCGCTCCTCGTCGGTGAGCCTGCTGCCGCGCGCCAGCGCCCACGGGTAGCCCTCGGCGGCGAACTCCTCGGCCTCCGCGAGCACGTCCGCGAGCTCCCGGTCGCCGTGCAGGCCGTGGTGGTGGGCGATCGCGGCGTACGTCGGCAGGTACAGCGAGTACGGCAGGTCGTTGCCCTCGTTGAAGTCCAGCGTCGCGAAGTCCAGCACGGACGAGATCAGCACCAGGCCGTTGAGGTACATGCCGTGCCGCTGCTGGAGGTGCTCGGCGAGCGCGGCGGCGCGGGTGGTGCCGTAGGACTCGCCCGCCACGAACTTCGGGGACAGCCAGCGGCCGTTGCGGGAGGTCCACAGCCGGATGACCTCGCCGACCGACTCAACGTCCGGCTGGAACCCGTGGAACCTGCCGGGCTGCTCGCCCTCGGCGGCCCGCGAGTAGCCGGTGGACACCGGGTCGATGAACACCAGGTCGCTGTGCGCCAGCAGGGTCTCGGCGTTGTCGACCAGCTCGTACGGCGGGGGGACGGGCTCGCCCGCGTCGCCGGACACCACGCGGCGCGGGCCGAACAGCCCCAGGTGCAGCCACACGCTGGCCGAGCCGGGGCCGCCGTTGAACGCGAACACGACGGGCCGGGTCGCCGGGTCGCCGTCGTCGGCGGTGTAGGCGGTGAGGAACACCTCGGCCTTGGGGCGCAGCCCCTGGAACTTCCCGTCCTCCACGACCTCCTCGCGCAGCACGACCCGGCCGGTGGTGGCGGTGTAGTTCAGCTTGCGGCGCTTGACGGTGATGCTGTGGGAGGTGGTGACGAGGTCGTCCTCGGGGGTCGCCTCGGCGGGCGCGTCGGGCGAGTCCGGGGCGGGGGTGGTGTCCTTGTCGCTCATGGTCCGAACCCTACGTTCGGGGAGGCGGCGGGTCAGGTGGATAACGGGCGGGTGGCGGGGCGGCGGGTTGCGGGGGCGGGCGCGGGGGGTGGCGCTGGCGCGTCCGTGCCGGGCGGCGGTGGCGAGTCGGGCGGCGGTGGCGCGCCCGACGGGGGCGGTGACCTGGCCGCCGTGCCGGGCCTGCCGGAGCTGGACCGCCGGGTGAGCGGCTGTCGGGCGTGCCCGAGGCTGGTGGCGTGGCGCGAGGAGGTGGCGCGGGTCAAGCGGGCCGCGTTCCGCGACCAGGACTACTGGGGCAGGCCGGTGCCCGGTTTCGGCGGCGGTGACGCGCGGCTGGCCGTGGTGGGCCTGGCCCCGGCCGCGCACGGCGGCAACCGCACCGGCCGCATGTTCACCGGCGACGCCTCCGGCGAGGTCCTGTACGCGGCGATGCACGCGGTGGGCCTGGCGAACCAGCCGGAGGCGGTGTCCCGGGACGACGGCCTGCGCCTGCTGGGAGCCCGGATCACCGCCCCGGTGAAGTGCGCCCCGCCGGACAACAAGCCGACCCCGGCCGAGCGCGACACCTGCCGCCCGTGGCTGGAGCGCGAGCTGACCCTGCTGCGCCCGACCCTGCGCGCGGTGGTGGTCCTGGGCGGCTTCGGCTGGCAGTCCCTGCTCCCCGCGCTGACCGCCCACTGGACCGTCCCGCGACCCCGCCCCCGCTTCACCCACGGCGCCCGCGTGGAACTGCCCGCCTCGGACGGCGGACCCCCGCTGGTGCTGCACGGCTGCTACCACGTGAGCCGCCGCAACACCCAGACCGGGTTGCTGACGGTGGCGATGGTGGAGGAGGTCCTGTCCCGCGCGAAGGCCGACGCGGGGTTGGGCGCGGAACCGGGGGCCGGGCCGCCGGGCTGACCGGCCACAGCCGCCGGGGGCACCGGGCCGACCGGCCGCTCGGCCGCTGTCGCGCCCCGCCGACGG
>NZ_JBQGCX010001444.1:0-1928 GCF_052038725.1 Actinosynnema sp. | reverse complement strand
ACCCACCCGTCCGGGTGGACCCGCTCCAGGGCGAGGGCCTGCGTGGTGGACCCGGTCTTGCGCAGGCACTCCAGGGCGCCCCAGACCCGCGTGCCCGCGACGGACGGGTCCTCGCCGGTCTCGCGGACCAGCAGGTCCCGCACGGCCAGCGGGGCGCGGCCGAGCAGGGCGGCCCAGTCGTCCTCGGTGCGGGGCGCGGCGGTCTCGACGTCGACGCCGAGCCTGCCGCCGGGCGCGGTGGCGGCCAGGGTCAGGCCCGCGCCGTGCGAGGCGGACACGGCGTGCCCGGCGACCTCGGGCTTGCCGTCGGGGCGGTAGCGGACCTCGACCGGGGCGCCGAGGGCGCGGGAGAGCGCGAGGGCGGTCTGGGCGCGGCGCTCGCCGCCCTCGGCCGGGTCGGGTTCGACGACGACGGTGCGGGAGCCGCCGAGGACGCGTTCGAGCGCGCGCTCCAGGTGCGGGCCGAGCATGGTCGGGGTCCACGGGCCCCTGCCGTCGCGCTTGCGCACGGCCCGCAGCACCAGGCCCTCCCAGCGCTCCACGAGCACGCCGGACGGGTCGCGCACGTCCAGGTCGTAGGTGTAGCTGTCGCCGTCCTGGGAGCGCTCGCGGGCGTCCAGGACCACGTGCTCCCCCGCCCTGGCGGTGGGGTCGGCCAGGTGCAGGCGCTCGACGCTCTGCGGCAGCAGGACGGCGTCGGGGACGCAGCACTGGATGGCGTGCATCATCACGTCGCGGGCGCCGGGGTCGGCCAGCAGCCGCTCCTGCGGCAGGAACGGGGCGAACCAGGTCGCGGCGGAGGTCGTGGCGACCTCGGCGACGGCGCGACGGGCGGAGGCGGTGCGGTACGCCTGGAGGCGCTGGAACCGCTTGCCCTGGAACAGGACCCCGCCGTACAGCTCGGTGACCGGGTCGACCGGGACCGGCGGCAGCGCGGGGTCGGCGGGGGCGGGCTCGGCGGGCAGGTCGGGGCGGGGCAGGCGGACGGTGGCGCGGAAGTGGTCGGCGGAGAACCCGGTGTCCTCGGCGCGGACGACCACCTCGACGGTGTCCGGGCCGGTGGCGAGCGCGGCCAGGCGCACGGTCAGCGCGCCGTCGGGGCGGATCGCGATGGGGCGCAGGAACCGGACGTCCTCCAGCAGCGGCGGTCCGGTGCGGCCGGTGAGGGCGGCGGCGACCTGGGTCATGGCCTCCATGCCGACGACGGCCGGGAACAGCAGGTCGCCGTCGAGCAGGTGGTCCTCCAGGTACGGGTCGCTGCCGCCGGACAGGTCGGCCGCGGTGACCAGCTCCACGCCGGGGTAGTGCACGACGACGCGGTCGGTGAACCGGGTCAGGGGCAGCTCGGCGCGCTCCAGATCCTGCGTGGGCAGCCCGGCCGCGCGGACGGAGACGCCGAGCGCGGGACCGGCGGTCGGGTCGGCGAGGACCCGGCGCAGCACGGCGACACCCGCGTCGGTGGAGATCGGGGTGATGCCGTCGCGCATCAGCGCCTCCACGACGCCCAGCCGCTCCCCCATGCCCGCGCCCGCCCACACCGACCACTCCAGCGCGAGGGCCCTGGCCTCCGGGTTGCGGCGGGCGAAGTCGGTGGTCAGCTCGGTGAGCCAGTCGTTGGCGGTGGCGTAGTGGGCCTCGCCGCGCAGGCCCGCGCGGCCGATGATGCTGCCGAAGGTGATCAGCAGGCGGACGTTGGGCTCGCCGACCGCGTCCAGGACGGCGCGCAGGCCGTCGACCTTGGGGGCGAGGGTGGCGCGGAAGGCGTCCTCGGTGAGGTTGGGCAGGGCGGTGGGCTCGTTGCGGCCCGCGCCGTGCAGGACGGCGGTGACGTCGCCGAGGTCGGCGCGGAAGCGGGTGACGGCGGCGGCGAGCTGGTCGGCGGAGGTGGTGTCGGCGCGCTCGTAGCGGTGGCGGACGCCCGCGGCGGT
>NZ_JBQGCX010001443.1:0-1981 GCF_052038725.1 Actinosynnema sp. | reverse complement strand
GCCCCGGCGGCGGGGGACCCCGACCCGAGGTCCCCCGCCACCCGCTGGATCAGAACACCCGGGTCAGAACACCCGGATCAGAACGTCGAGCACAGCAGCGTCAGGCTCCCCGACGGCTCCTGCCGGTACAGCCGCACCCCGCCCGTCGCCTGCGAGATCGTCAGCGCGTCCCGGTCCTGCACGGTCACCCGCACGCACCCCTTGCCGGTCGTCACGTTCCGCCACTGCGTCATGGTCGACGGCCCCTCCGAGAACGGGAAGTACAGCACGTCGTTGCACTCGTAGGGCAGCACGTACCGCACCCCCTCGTCCAGGTCGGCCGAGAACACCTGCACCGCCGTCGACGAGGTGTTGCACAGCGTCGCCGACCCGAAGCGCGGCGAGCGGTCCTGCGCCGCCGAGGCGGGCAGGGCGGCGGCGAGGCACAGACCGGCGGCGACGACTCCCGCGACGGCGTTCCGAGCGAACATCAGCATCCTCCTGGGGAACTGGTGGTGAGGTCCTTCCCGGACCCGCGCACCGATCCTCGGACGCCCCGACGGCCTCTCCGCGCCAAACCGCCTCATCGGGCGAGCGCCCCCTACACCGGGCCCGCCCACTCGAACAGGTGGAGTTGCCGACCGGGCCCAGCGGCGGTGGTCAAACCCCCGGATATTGCTGTCCGTATCCGCATGGTCACGCCTTCAAAGGGGGCCGTCTGATGTCCGTGCTCGCACCCGGCCGGCGATTGCTGGCAGCGGCGACGTCGTTCCTCATAGCCGCGGGGGTGAGCGTGGGACTCGCTCCCCTGACCGCCGAGGCCGCGGTCGAGCGCGCCTTCACCCTGAACTACAACGAAGAGGTCTACGGCGACTTCGTCGAGGCGGGCAACGGCAACTCCGTCTGCCCGGACGCGAACGCCCCCACCGACCCGTTCGGCGAGGCCAAGGCGAACTGCGCGGGCGCGCAGGCCCGCACCCTCACCGCCTCGGCGAACAACAACGACTCGTACTACATGCAGTGGGCGGACGTCGACAGCAACGCCGCGACGTTCAACTCCTCCAGGGGCAGCGTCACCATCCCGCCCGGCTCGCGCGTGGCCTACGCCCGCCTGAACTGGTCCGGCGACACCGGCTCGATCAAGCTCAGCACCGGCGCCGTCTCCACCGCGCCCGGCTGCAACACCCGCCAGTTCCAGTCCACGGCGGGCACCGCCGTCGTCCCCTCGGGCACCCCCGAGTCGACCTCCACCGTGCTCACCATCGGCAACGGCGCCCCGGTCAACGTCGCCCCGCAGGTGATCACCCGCGACGCCCTGGCCAACGTGCCCTCCAGCCAGCCGCAGTTCTACTCGGCCTACGCGGACGTCACCTCCCGCTTCCAGAACCTGCCGTCGGGCACGGCCAACACCATCACCCTGGGCAACGTCTGGACCCCGCAGGGCTTCGGCTGCTACTCGGGCTGGTCGCTGGTGCTCGTCTACCAGTACGACGCCCCCAACAGCACCTACGCCCCGTCCAAGCGGGAGATCTTCCTCTACGACGGCCACGTGCGGCAGTCCTCCACGGACCCGGCCACGACCATCCCGGTCACCGGCTTCCGCGTCGCCGCCACCCCGGTGCGCATCGGCCTGACCGGCTACGAGGGCGACTTCAACATCTCCGGCGACCGGTTCGTGGTCAACGGGAACGCGGAACCGGCGCTGCTGGACCCGTCGAACACCAACAACTTCTGGGTGTCCAACGCCCAGAACGCGGTGAGCCCCAACGTCGCCAACAACATGAGCGTCGACGCCAAGGTCATCCAGACCAGCAACATCGCGGTCGGCGACACCTCGGCGCAGCTGTCCTTCACCACCGCCGGTGACACCTACCTGGCGCAGAACCTGGTGTTCTCCGTGCCGGTCCCGGCCATCTACATCACCAAGGACGTTAGCGGCGGCCCCTACCGCCCCGGCGAGCAGATCCCGGTCACCATCAGCGTGGTCTCACCCGGCGCCAGC
>NZ_JBQGCX010001442.1:0-4178 GCF_052038725.1 Actinosynnema sp. | reverse complement strand
CGGCGATCACGCCCAGGGCGATGAGCGCGACGAGGATGCCCGCGAGGACGTACATGGACACCGTCCACGCGCCGGTCCCGTCGCGCAGCACGCCGAACGCGAACGGTCCGGCGGCCGAGATCAGGTAGCCGATGCTCTGCGCCATCGCGGACAGCTTCGCGGTGTCGGCGGCGGTGGCGGTGCGCAGCGAGATGATCACCAGGGCCAGCGGGAACACGCACATGCCGGTGCCGATCAGCACCACCCACAGGCCGGGCGCGGCGACCGGCGCGATGGCCAGGCCCAGGATGCCCGCGATGGACAGCGAGCCGAGCAGCACGACCAGCCAGGACTGCGAGCCCCAGCGGGTGGCCAGCGGCGGCACGACGAGGCTGACCGGGACGCCGAGCACCATGGTGATCGCCAGCAGCATCCCGGCGGTGGTCCGGTCGACGCCGGAGTCGGCCATGATCTGCGGCAGCCAGCCCATGACGGTGTAGGCGAGCAGCGACTGGAGCCCGAAGAAGACGGTGATCACCCAGGCCAGCGGGCTGCGCAGCACGGAGGTGCGGCGCTGCTGGACGGGGTGGGCGCCACGGGCGGGCGCGGCGCCGGAGGCGGCGGGGACTGCGACGGCGGGGGCCGCGCCGTGGCGGGCGCTCGCGGACCACACCAGCAGGGCGGCGGTCGACAGCAGCGCCCAGGTGGCGGCGGCGAGCTGCCAGGAGCCGAGCGCGGTCTCCAGGGTCGGGGTGAGGGCGGCGCCCACGGCGGCCCCGGCGGCGAGCGCCGCGGTGTAGACGCCGGTCAGGAACCCGACCTTGTCCGGGAACGACTCCTTCACCACGACCGGGATCAGCACGTTGCACACCGCGATGCCCGCGCAGGCGGTGAACGTGCCGCCGAGCAGCACGGCAGGGCCGTCCAGGACCCGCAGGACCAGGCCGAGGGTGAGCACGACCAGCGACGCGCCGACCGCGCGGGCCATGCCGAAGCGGCGGCCCAGCCACGGGGCGGCGAACGCGGCGACGCCGAAGCAGACGGTGGGCACGGCGGTCAGCAGGCTGGTCCACGCGGTGGTGGCACCGAGGGAGGCGCGGACGTCGCCGAGCACGGAGGCCAGGCTCGTGACGGCGGGGCGCAGGTTCGCGGCGGCGAGCGCGACGCCGACCGCGAGGAGGGTGCTGCCGACCAGCGCGGCGCCCCGGTTTGGCCGCGGTGCGGGGGCGGGTTCGGCCGGGGGCGCGGTGGCGGGTGCGGCAGTCGTCGGATCAGCGGTGGTCTGATCAGCGGCTCCGGTGACCGGATGTGTTCCCACCGTCGCGTCGTCACCCGGATCGGTGGCAATGTGGACGGACACGGGAATTCGGTCTGGCGGGATTTGCTGGATCGACACTCGGTTACTATCGCAGACATAGGATGTTTGGATGAAAGGATGCCGCTGTGCCGTTGGCCACTACTCGACGGGCGGGCCTCGTCGACCAGGTGATCGACCAGATGAGGGGGGCGATCGCCAGCGGTGAATGGCCGGTCGGCCGGCGCATCCCCCCGGAGCCGGAGCTGGTGACGGCGCTGGGCGTGGGGCGCAACACCGTGCGGGAGGCGGTGCGGGCGCTGGCCCACGCCGGGCTGCTGGAGGTCCGCCAGGGCGACGGGACGTTCGTGCGCGCCACGAGCGAGCTGTCCGGGGCGGTGCGCAGGCTGTGCGGCAGCGAGCTGCGGGACGTGCTCCAGGTGCGGCGGACGCTGGAGGTCGAGGGCGCGCGGCTTGCCGCGACCCAGCGCACCGAGGAGGAACTGGCCCGGCTGGAGGTCGCGCTCGCCGAGCGGGACTCGGCGCTGGCCGCGAAGGACTGGGAGCGGCTGGTCGAGCGGGACGCGCAGTTCCACGAGCTGCTGCTCCAGTGCTCGCACAACACCCTGCTGGCCGAGCTGTACCAGGGTCTGACCGAGGCGGTGCGGGCCAGCATCGACGCGACCGTGCGCACCGCGCCGGACGACGACGACCTGTCCCACGAGGGCCTGCTCCAGGCGATCCGCGACGCCGACCCGGCGCGGGCGGCGCTGGAGGCGGGCGGGTTCCTGGAGGAGCTGCTGGAGCGGCACGGGGAGTAGCGGGCGGCGGTCGCCCACGAGGGGTTCGCGCGCACGGGCGGGAGCGCCGCGCGCGGATCACCCGCGCGCGCTCTCACCGCCGCGCCGGGACCACCCCGCTCTCACTGCGGCGCCGTCACCGCCGCGCCATCAACCCCGCACCGTCACCCCCGCACCGTCAACGCTGCGCGATCAACCCCGCGCCGTCACCGCCGCGCCATCACCCCCGCGTCGGGACCCACGCCTCCCAGACCTCCCGCAGCACCTGCGCCACGGCCCCGATCGCGGGTCGCCTGGCCGCCTGCGCGCGCCACACCACGAACACCCGCCGGGTCGGCCGGGGCTCGAACGGCACCGCGCGGACGCCCTCCGGCAGCGCGCCCCTCCCCAGCCTGGGCAGCAGCGCCACCCCCACCCCGCGCTCCAGCAGCGCCAACTGGGTCTCGTACTCGCCGACCCGGTGCGCCAGCAGCGGCTCGACGCCCTCCGCCCGGAACGCGTTGACCAGCCAGTCGTGGCAGATCGTCCCCTCGGGCTGGCAGATCCACCGCTCCCCCGCCAGGTCCGCCACCCCGACCGCCGCGCGCCCGGCCAGCCGGTGCGCCGACGGCAGGAGCACGTCCGCGTAGTCCTCCCCCAGCCGCACCCGCGTCAGCGACTCGTGCACGGGCAGCGGCGCGTTCACCCAGTCGTGGGCCACGGCCAGGTCCAGCTCACCGCGCGCCACCGCGCCGATCGCCTCCGGCGGGTCCTGCTCGACCAGCCGCGCGTCCAGCTCCGGGTGCCGCACCGCGAGCTCCGCGAGCGCGGGGGGCAGCAGCCCGCGCGCGGCGGTGGAGAACGCGCCGATCCGCAGCTCCCCCACGACCTGCCCGCGCTGCCGCTCCAGCGCCACCTCGACCCCCTCCACCAGGGCCAGCACCCGCTCGGCGGTGTCGACGAGCAGCAGCGCCGCGTCGGTGAGCACCACCCCGCGCCCGCGCCGCTCCAGCAGCACCGCGCGGGTCTCCCGCTCCAGCTTGGTGATCTGCTGGGACACCGCCGACGGCGTGTACCCCAGCGCCGAGGCCGCGGCCCCGACCGAACCGTGCCGCGCCACCGCGTGCAGCGCCCGCAGGCGTCCCAGGTCGAGCATTCAGCAATGCTAAACCCCACGCTTCAGAACTTAGCTCTGGTGCTAAACGATTGGCCGGGCTGAGACTGGCGGGCGTGAAACCAGCCCACTCCGCCGTCGCGGTGCTCGTCGCCGTCATCTGGGGCGTCAACTTCGTCGTCATCAAGGTCGGCCTCGCCGAGTTCCCGCCACTGCTGTTCTCCGCGCTGCGGTTCCTGCTCGCCGCCGTGCCCGCCGTGCTCTTCCTGGGCGGGCCGCGCGTGGCGTGGCGGTGGGTGTTCGGCGTGGGGCTGGCGCTGGGCGTGGTGAAGTTCGGCCTGGTGTTCACCGGGATGCACGCCGGGATGCCCGCGGGCCTGTCGTCGCTGGTGCTCCAGAGCCAGGTGGTGTTCACCGTGGTGCTGTCGGCGGTGGTGCTGGGCGAGCGCCCGCGACCGGCGCAGGTGCTGGGCCTGGCGGTGGCCACGACCGGGTTCGTGGCGATCGCGCTGGACTACCGGGTGTCGAGCCCGGTGTCGGCGCTGCTGCTGGTCGTGGGCGGGGCGCTCGCGTGGGGCGTGGCGAACGTGCTGACCCGCAAGGCCCAGTCGCCGGACTCGCTGCGGTTCATCGTGTGGGTGAGCGCGGTGGCCGTGCTGCCGCTGCTGGCGCTGTCGCTGCTGGTCGAGGGCCCGGAGGCGGACCTGGCGGCGCTGCGCGGCGCGGACTGGGCGGGCGTCGGGTCGCTGCTGTTCGTGGCCTGGGGGTCGACGCTGCTCGGCTTCGCCCTGTGGGGCTTCCTGCTGCGCACCTACCCCGCGCCGCGCGTGGTGCCGTTCGCGCTGCTGGTGCCGGTGGCCGGGATGCTGTCCGGCTGGCTGCTGCTGGACGAGGAGGTCACGGCGGTCCGGCTGGGCGCGGCGGCGCTGGTGGTGGCGGGCATGGGGGTGGCGACGCTCACCCGCCCGCGCCGCCGCGCCGAACCGGTCGTGGCGGCCGTGCCGGTGTAGCC
>NZ_JBQGCX010001441.1:0-2589 GCF_052038725.1 Actinosynnema sp. | reverse complement strand
CAGCTGTCCAGTAACAATCTCAAAGGAATCCTCTTGACGAGGATCATAATTTACTGGCTATTCGGCACGCTGTTGAGTTCTCAAAGAACACGCGCACATCATCACGTTCCGCAGCGCGGCCCGATCCGAGGCTAGTGCTTCTCTAACGTTTGTGGTGAAACTGACGCCCATGGCCGCAGCACCTCGAGAAGAGGCCGGGCTGGGTCTTCCGTTTCGCAGGTCACCCACTCTACCACACGATCTGGGAGCTTGGTTCGTGACCCTCGCCGCACTCCGTTCCGGTTTTCCCGGCCCGTTCCGTGCTGACATGGAGAACATTACACAAGCGCCCCGCAGAAGTAAAATCGGGGGGTCGGGAGACCTAAAACCGCAGCTAGCGGAGGATCACCCGGTCCGCGCGGGCCTTCGTCCCGTCCACCGCGAACCACCCGCGCTCGAAGTCCTGCCACCGGCGGAGGTGGATCCGGCAGTCCTCGCCGTCCCGAGCGACCGCGCGCTCCAGGCGCTCGGACTCCGACGGCACCTCCACCCACACCGCGAGGTCCAACCGGTCCGCGATCGCCCTGCGCGCGGAGGACACGCCCTCCAGCACCAGGACCTCCGGCGGCTCGAAGGTGATCCACTCCCCCGGCTTCGGCTCGCCGCCGACCCACTCGACGCGCTGGTAGCGGGCGGGCTCGTCGCGCCAGAGCGGTTCGAGCACGCCCTCCACCAACCTCGGCCACCACGCCACCGGGTCGTCCCAGGTGGCGAAGTGGTCCGTCGGCACCACCACGCCGCCGAGCGAGCGGGCGTAGGTGGTCTTGCCCGAGCCCGACGGCCCGTCGACGGCGATCAGGAGCACCGGGCGACCGCGCTCAGAGGCTCCGGCGCCCGGACAGGGCGCGCCCCAGCGTCAGCTCGTCCGCGAACTCCAGGTCACCGCCCATCGGCAGGCCGGAGGCCAGCCGCGTCACGGACAGACCGGGGAAGTCGCGCAGCATCCGCACCAGGTAGGTGGCGGTCGCCTCGCCCTCGGTGTTCGGGTCCGTCGCGATGATGATCTCGCTGACGTCGGTCCCGATCCTGGTGAGCAGTTGCCTGATCCGCAGCTGGTCCGGCCCGATCCCGGACAGCGGGTCGAGCGCGCCGCCCAGCACGTGGTAGCGGCCCTTGAACTCGCGGGTCCGCTCGACCGCGAGGACGTCCTTCGGCTCCTCCACCACGCAGATGAGCGTGAGGTCGCGCCTCGGGTCGCGGCAGATGCGGCAGGTCGTCTCGGCCGAGACGTTGCCGCACACCTCGCAGAAGACCACGCCCTCCTTCACCTTCTGGAGGGCGTCCTGCAGCCTGCCGATGTCCGCGGGCTCCGCGGCCAGCAGGTGGAAGGCGATGCGCTGAGCGCTCTTGGGACCCACGCCCGGCAGTCGGCCGAGCTCGTCGATCAGGTCCTGGACCGGCCCCTCGTACATCAGCCGAACAGCTTGCCGAGGCCGCCGAGGCCGTCCAGCCCGCCCATGCCGCTGGCCAGGGGGCCCATCTTCTGCGCGGCCAGCTCCTGCGCCGCGCGGTTGGCGTCGCGCACGGCGGCGACGACCAGGTCGGACAGGGTCTCCACGTCCTCGGGGTCGACCGCCCTGGGGTCGATCGCGAGGCTCTTGAGCTCGCCGCCACCGGTGACGACGGCCCGGACCAGGCCCCCGCCCGCGGTGCCGGTGACCTCGGCCTCGGTGAGCTCCTGCTGCGCGGTGGCGAGCTGCTGCTGCATCATCTGCGCCTGCTGGAGGATCTGCTGCATGTTGGGCTGACCGGGTTGCACCGCGGTTCCTCTCGTCGGTTGCGCCTGGCGTCCAGCGTAGTCGGGGATCAGCTCTTCAAGGGGCGCGCGCCGAGCTCGTCGGCGAGCAGCTTCAGCACGACCGCCTCGGGGTCGAGGCGCTCCTCCCCCGGCTCACCCGGCCTGGCCGCCTCGGCGAACATCTCCTCCTCGTCCACCGGCTCCGGTGGGAGGGGGTCGTCGGGCTCGTCCGGCTCGGGCGGCAGCGGGATGTCGTCGCCCGAGCGGCCGGTCGACCGGTTGGCCTGCGCCTGCATGGCCTTCTCCAGCATCTGCCTGCCGTGGCCGGGCGCGGGCGCGCTCTCGGCCTGGCTGGGCCGCGCGGGCGCGGGCCTGGCCTGGCGGGCCTGCTGCTGGGGGCGCTGCGCGGTGGCCGCGTCGCCCTGGACGCAGCGGACCTGCCAGCTGCCGCCGAGGACCTGGCCGAAGGCCTTGGCGATCACCTCGGCGTTGCGCGGCTCGGCGAGCCTGCGGGCCAGCGGGCCGGAGGTGTGGGCGAGGGTGACCGACGTGCCGTCGACCTCGGCGACGGTGGCGTTGGTCAGCATGGCCTCGGTGCTGCGGCTGGCCCCCTTGACCACGCCGAGCAGCTCGGGCCAGCGCCTGCGGATCTCGACCGCGTCGACGGCGCCGGACGCCGGGGCGGCGGCAGCGGCGGGTTCGGCGGCGGCGGGCGGTTGCGGCGGCGCCTGGGAGGGGCGCTGGAACCGGGCCTGCTGCGGTGCGGCCTGCGCGGCAGGCCGGGCCTGCGGGGCGGGTGGCTGGGGGGCGGG
>NZ_JBQGCX010001440.1:0-2023 GCF_052038725.1 Actinosynnema sp. | reverse complement strand
CCCGCGCGGGTCGGGTGAGCGCGCCGCCCGACCGCCACTCGATCGGCCCACGCGCCGCGCGCCGCCGGGGGACCACCGTTGCGCCGGTCCGACCCAACCGCGTGGCATCCGTGGCACAGGTGGGGATTTTCGGTGACCTCCGGTGCACCTTGGTAGTGGGCGAGCTAGGGGTCGACGCCTGCCCCCGTCGCCCACCGGGACCGCGCAACGACCTGCGCGGCCCGACCGGAAGGGGCCCCGATGATCCATCCCGCTCCCATCCCCCGTCCCGACGAGGTCGGTGACCGGGCCGAGACCATGGCCCGGTTCCTGCGCGAGGTTCCGCTGCCGTTCACCAGGGTGCTGTCGCTGTGGGTCGGCTACGGGGTGCGCCGCGAGCCCCGGCTCGCCGACCGCGTCCACCACCTCACCGCGCGCCAGGGCAGGCTGCTCGGCGGGCTCCCCGAGGGCACGCCGGTCACCCGGCGCGAGGGCTACCTGGTGCCCCGCCTCGGGCCGTCCGGGCCGAGGCTGGCCGCGGTGACCGCGCTGCTGCACCAGCCCGCCCTGCACCTGGACCCGCCCCGCCGCGCCGAGCTGGCGAACGGGCACGCGCCGCTGGGGACGCTGCTCAGCGACGTGCGGCGGGTCACCCACTACGCCTGCTCCGCCACCGGGCCGACCGACGACCCCGACCCCGACCTGGAGGACCCGCTGCCCGACCTGGTCGACGACGTGCCCGCGCTGCGCTGCCAGGCCACGCTGCTCAGCTGCGGGCGCCCGGTCGCGCTCGCCCGCGAGACCGTCTACGAGGCCGCGCTGCTGGCCCGCCGCCCGCCCGACCTGCTGCCGCACCTGCGCTCGGGGCCGTACGGCGTCGTGTCCTGAGCGCCCGCGGTCCGGGGGCGCGCCGGAGCGGTCGGGCCCCCGGACCGCGCGGCACCCTGGTCGTGCGGGATCTTCACCCGGATGGTGTAGTTGCGGGGTGCTCAAGAAGGTTGCCCGCTGGGTCGCCCCCGGCGCGTGCGCGGCGGTGGCGGTGTGGGTGCTCGCGACGAGGTGGGGCAGCGTGCTGTCCGCGCACCCCGCGTACCTGGTGCTGCTGCTCGCGGTGGGCGCGGAGGGGCTGCTGGGGCTGATCAGGCCGGTCCGGTTCCGCTGGCTCGTGCTGCCGCTCGTCCTGGTGGTCCCGCTGGCGTGGCTGCGTCCCTTCCCCGCCGACGGCACGCCGCTGGCGGCCGGCGTCCAGGTCGTGGACCGCTGGGACTCGATCGAGCTGCGCCCCGAGCGGGGGACCCCGACCGAGGGGCTGGTGTTCTTCCAGGGCGCCCGCGTGGACGCCCGCGCCTACCTGCCGCTGCTCTCGCGGGTGGCCGAGCGGGGCGCGCTGGTGGTCGTGGTCAAGGCCCCGCTGGACTTCGCCGTGCTGGCCCCGACGAGCGGTCTGCTCGACGAGCACCCCTGGATCACCCGCTGGACCTCGGCGGGGCACTCGCTCGGCGGCGTCGCGGCGTCCAGCTTCGCGGCGGACGACGACCGGGTGCGGGGCCTGCTGCTGTGGGCGTCCTACCCGTCGCAGGACCTGTCCGGCCGCGACCTGGACGTCACCTCGATCAGCGGCGACCGCGTCGGCTTCTCCTCCCCGCAGGTCGTCCTGGACAAGCGCCCCCTCCTGCCCTCCGACACCCGCTACGAGGTGGTGCCGGGCGCGGTCCACGCCTTCTTCGGCGACTACGGCCCGCAACCGGGGGACGGGGAGCCTTCGACTGGTCGTGCGAACGCGCAGGACCGGATCGTGGAGGTCAGCGCCGAGGCGCTGGGCCTCTGACCGTGCTCACGCCTCCTGTCGGGGGTGTGCCCCGTCCCGGCGGGCCAACCCGTGCAGCAGCGGCAGGAACACGTCGTCCACCAGCTCCTCCAGCACCCGCCGCGACAGCGGTCCGCAGCGGGTCAGCGACTCGGAGCGGATCAGGTCCAGCGGCACCCGCTTCACCCGTTCGGGCAGCTCGACGGGCGGCAGCTCACCCCGGCCGACCGCGCGCTC
>NZ_JBQGCX010001439.1:0-3751 GCF_052038725.1 Actinosynnema sp. | reverse complement strand
GACCAGCCGCGCTGGGGGGATGTTGACGGTTCACCGTTCCGGCGGGCCCCCGCCCCGCGAACGCCCCCGCGGCGCCCCGCCTAGAGTCGGCCGGTGCGCAGGATCGAGGTCGACGGCGTGGCCGCCACCGCCCAGGACATGGCGGGCCTGTTCGGCAACTACGGCCACTTCACCGCGTTCCAGGTGAGGAACGGCCTGGTCAGAGGCATGGACCAGCACCTGGACCGGCTGGCCGAGGGCAACCGCGAGCTGTACTCCCTGGACCTGGACCGGGACCGGGTGCGCGCGCTGGTCGCCCGTGCCCTGCGCGGGGTGGGCGACGCGTCCGTGCGCGTGGTGCTGTTCGGCGTCGACGCGCCCACCACCCTGGTGTCCGTGCGCGAGCCCCAGGAGCCGCCCGAACTGCCGCAGTCGCTCCTGCCCGTGGAGCACGTGCGCCCGCTCCCGCACGTGAAGCACCTGGGCGGTTTCGAGCGCGCGGTGCACCACCGGGCCGCCCGCGAAGCCGGCTTCGACGGCGCCCTGCTCATCGGCGGGGGCGGCCTGGTCGTCGAGTCGGCGGTGGCGAACATCGGCTTCCTCACCGGCGACGAGATCGTCTGGGCGGACGGCCCCTGGCTCCACGGCACCACCATGCGCCTGCTGGAGGAGCACGCGCCCTCCCGGCGCGCCCCGGTGCGCCTGGCCGACCTCGGCGCGCACGACGGCGCGTTCACCGCCAACTCGTGGGGCGTGGCCCCGGTCCACCGCATCGGCGACGTCCGCTACCCGGTGGGCCGGGCCTTCGAGCGCCTCAGAGCCACCTTCGCCGCGATCCCCCAGCACCCCGTCACCCCCTGACCCCCGCCGCCCGAACGGGCTCGCACGGCGGGGGGCGGGGCCGCTCACACCGCGGGCGGCCGGTCCTCGTAAGGCGTGGACAGCACGACCGTGGTCCGCGTCGACACGTTCGCCACCTCCCGGATCTGCCGCAGCAGGTCCTCCAGCGCCTTGGGCGAGGCCACGCGCACCCGCACCAGGTACGACGAGTCGCCCGCCACCGAGTAGCAGGCCTCGATCTGCGCCAGGTGCTCCAGCCGCTCCGGGTAGTCGTCCGGGGCCGCCGGGTCGATCGGCGTCAGCGAGATGAACGCGGTCAGCGGCAACCCGACCTCGTCCCCGTCCAACCGGGCCGCGTACCCCTTGACCACCCCCCGCTGCTCCAGCCTGCGCACCCGCTGGTGCACGGCCGACACGCTCAGGCCGACCCGCTCCGCGAGGTCGGTGAAGCTGCACCGCCCGTCCGTGGACAGCTCGCGCAGGATCGCCCGGTCGATCGGCTCCAGGTTCGTCACGCCTCAAGCACCACCAGCTCGTGCGGCCGGTTGTTCAACCGCTCGGAGCCGCTCCCGGTGGCGATGACGATGTCCTCGATCCGCGCGCCCCACCGCCCCGGCAGGTAGATGCCGGGCTCCACGCTGAACGCCATCCCCGCCTCCAGCGGCAGGTCGTTGCCCGCGACGATGTACGGCTCCTCGTGCACGTCCAGCCCGATGCCGTGCCCGGTCCGGTGCACGAAGTACTGCCCGAACCCGGCCGCGTCGATCACCTCGCGCGCGGCGGCGTCGACGGCCTCGCAGGTCACCCCCGGCCGCGCCGCGTCCACCGCGGCCTGCTGGGCCGCCTGGAGCACGGCGTACGTCTCCCGCACGTCCGCGTCACGCGGCTCACCGATCGAGTAGGTCCGGGTCGAGTCCGAGTTGTACCCCTCGGCCACGGGCCCGCCGATGTCGACCACCACCACGTCCCCGACCTCGATCACCCGGTCGGACAGGCTGTGGTGCGGCGACGCCCCGTTGGGCCCCGACCCGACGATCACGAACTCGGCGACCTCGTGCCCCTCGGCGACGATCGCGGCGGCGATGTCGGCCCCGACCTCGGCCTCGGTCCGCCCGGCCCGCAGCCACTCCCCGACGCGGGCGTGCACCCGGTCGATCGCCTCGCCCGCCTTGCGCAGCGCGGCGATCTCGGCCGCGTCCTTGCGCATCCGCAGCTCCCGCAGGATCGGCCCCGCGAGCACCTGCTCCCCGCCGATCGCGCCCCGCAGCCCCAGCACGTGCAGCGCGGGCGTCATGTCGGCCACCGCGGTGCGCGCGGTCCCCTTCAGCGCCTTGCGGACCAGCGCGTACGGGTCCTCGCCGTCCACCCAGGTGGCGACCTCCACCCCGAGCGCCTCCGTGGGGACGGCCGCGTACCCCGGCTGCTCCAGCTTCGGCACGACGAGCACCGGGTCCCCGCCGACCGGGACCACCAGGCAGGTGAGCCGCTCGAACGAGGCCCCACCCGCGCCGATGAGGTAGCGCAGGTCGGAGCCGGGCGAGATGAGCAGCGCGTCCACGCCCGCGACGGCGGCGGCTGCGGTGGCGCGGTCCAGTCGGGAGCGCAGGGCTTCCACGTCCAGGGGTCCAACACGGGTCGACATGGGTGGCAAGCCTAGTCGTCCCCGCCGACTCCGCCCGCCCCACGACGATCAAGCCCCACCGCGCCGCCCCACCCCTTCGTCGGTGGTCTCTGGCAAGCTCACCCCGGTGAGCAGCCCGCTCGTCCTGATGGACGCCGCCAGCCTGTACTTCCGGTCGTTCTACGCGCTCCCGGAGTCGATGACCGCACCGGACGGCACCCCGGTCAACGCGGTGCGCGGTTTCGTCGACACCATCGCCAAGATCGTCAACGACCGGAACGCCGCCAGGCTCGTGGCCTGCCTGGACGCCGACTGGCGCCCGGAGTTCCGGGTGGCCGCGCTGCCCTCCTACAAGGCCCACCGCGTGGCGGAGAGCGGCGACGCCGAGGAGGTCCCCGACACCCTCACCCCGCAGGTCCCGATCATCCTGGACGTCCTCGACGCCGTGGGCATCGCCACCGCCGAGGCCCCCGGCCACGAGGCCGACGACGTCATCGGCACCCTGGTGGCCCGCGAAACCACCGCCCCGGTCGAGGTCGTCACCGGCGACCGCGACCTCTTCCAGGTGGTCCGCACCACCCCGACCCCAGCAGGCGTCCTCTACCTGGGCCGGGGCTGGGCGAAGGCGGAGCTGGTGGGCCCGGCGGAACTCGCCGCCAAGTACGCCCTCCCCGAGCAGAACGCAGGCCGCGCCTACGCAGGCATGGCAGTCCTGCGCGGCGACCCCTCCGACGGCCTCCCCGGCGTGGCGGGCATCGGCGAGAAGACCGCAGCAAAACTCATCACCGAGTTCGGCTCCCTGGAGGCAGTCCTGGCAGCAGTCCACGACGGCCGCGACCGCAAGCTCACCACCAAGGCCCGCAACGCCCTGATCGCCGCAGAGGACTACCTGGCCGCAGCCCCCACCGTGGTCAACGTGGCCCTGGACGCCCCGGTGACCCAAGACCGCGACGACACCCTCCCCGCAACCCCCGCAGACCCGGACCGCCTGACCGAACTGACGAAGCGCTGGGGCCTGGGCAGCTCAGTCCCCCGCCTGCTCACCGCCCTGGAACGCCGCGCAGAACGCTGACGGCACAAGCCGCCCGCCTTGCGCTCGCGGGCTGACCACGCCGGGGGGGGCGGGGCTCGCCCACCGACCCCGCAGCCGCCCCATCCCGCGTCCCTCTTTCCCGTTTGGCCTGGCGAAGCCCGAGCACGCTTGTCAAGACGCCGCCGCACTCTGCGGCAGACCGGGGTGTCAAACGGCGTCTTGACGAGCGTGCTTGCCTGAAAGGAGGCCACACGGGAAAGAGGGACCCGGACCACCGC
>NZ_JBQGCX010001438.1:0-2794 GCF_052038725.1 Actinosynnema sp. | reverse complement strand
CCGCCCGCCCTGTGTCCACCCGCCCCAGCGTGCTCTCCCGCGCCACCAACCGGTGCGCCGCCCGCACCTCCACCCCCGCGACCTCCTACGTACCCCGCCCCAACCCCATCCCCAAAAGCACCCGCTCCACCGCCGTCACCGCGATCGCCTCCTTGTCCGGCGACACCGTGCTGATCGTCGGGTTCGAGTACCGGCCCTCCTCGATGTCGTCGTACCCGATCAGCGCCACGTCCTCCGGCACCCGCACCCCGCGCTCCAGCGCCGCGTGCAGCGCCCCCAGCGCCACCAGGTCGCTGTAGCAGAACACCGCGTCCGGCGGGTCCGAGCGGTTCAGCAGGCGGCGCATCGCGCCCGCCCCGTCGGCCCGGTTGAACCTCGGCGTGCCGATCACCAGGGCCTCGTCCACCTCCAGCGCGGCGTCCAGGTGGGCCTGGCGGAACCCGGTGGTGCGCAGCTGCGCGGCCTCCCCGGTCGGGTAGGGCTGGTCGCCTATCGCGGCGATCCGCCTGCGCCCCAACGAGATCAGGTGCGCGGTCGCCTCGCGCGAGGCCGCCACGTCGTCGATGCCCACGTGGTCGAACGAGCCCGCCGCCGACCGCTCGCCCAGCACCACCAGCGGCAGCGTCGGGTCGGCGTCGCCCAGGTCGCGCTGCGCGAGGCCGAGCGGGCTGAAGATCAGGCCGTCGAACGTGAAGCCCCGCGCCCGCCTGCGGATCAGCTCGCGCTCGTGCTCCGGGTCGCCGTCGGTCTGGTCGATCAGCACGTTGTAGCCGCCCGCGCGCGCCCTCGGGATGATGCCCTGCAGCAGCTCGGAGAAGTACGGGGTGTCCAGGTACGGCACGACCACCGCGATCTGCCCCGACCGCCCGCGCGCCAGGTTCCGCGCCACCACGTTCGGCCGGTAGTCCAGCTCCGCGATCGCCTCCTCCACCTTCGCGCGGGTGGCCTCGGTGACCGGCGCGTAGCCGTTCACCACGTTCGACACGGTCCTCGGCGACACCCCGGCGAGCCGGGCGACGTCGCGCAGGGTGGCCTCGCGCATCTCGCTCCTCGTGATCGCAACCGGTGGCCGAGTGTGCTCCGAGCCCCCGCTCGGCGACAACCCCGGCCACGGGACTGCGCACGTCCGTAGCGGCTTCATTTCGTCCGTGTGACGTCTTGCAGCGCGGCAGAGCGGCCACCATAGTGCTTTGCAGCGCAGCAAGACGTACCTCCTGCACACCGCCGCCCTGGTGACAGAAAGGCGCTGCCATGCGCGGAAGCCCGTTCAAGACCGCATCGCTGCTCGCCGCCGCCCTCCTCGCCGCAACAGCCGTCACGGCCTGCGGGAGCGATGAGGGCGGACCGGGCCCGGACGGCAAGATCCACGTCTCCGTGTGGGCGTGGTACCCGGAGTTCAAGGGCGTCGTGGACGCCTTCAACGCCTCGCACGACGACATCCAGGTGGACTGGACCAACGTGGGCACGGGGCCCGACCAGTACGCCAAGCTCAAGACCGCGTTCACGGCGGGCAAGGGCGCGCCGGACGTCGCGCAGGTCGAGTTCCAGCAGATCCCGACGTTCGTCATCCTCGACGCGCTCGCGGACATGGGCGAGCACGGGGCCAACGAGGACGAGGGGCTGTACGCGGAGTGGGCGTGGAGCCAGGCCACGGACGGGGACAGGGTCTACGCCATCCCGGTCGACGGCGGGCCGATGGCGCTGATGTACCGCAAGGACCTGTTCGAGCAGAACGGCATCCCGGTGCCGAGGACGTGGGACGAGTACCGGAGCGCGGCGGAGCGGATCAAGGAGGTCGACCCGAACGGGCACATCGCGAGCTTCGGCAGCGACGGCGGGTGGATCAACGGGTTGATGTGGCAGGCGGGGTGCAGGCCGTACGGGTACTCGCGGGCCAAGGCCCGCGACGAGGTGCGGATCAGCCTGACCAGCCCGGAGTGCGTGAAGGTGGTGGAGTTCCACGGCGACCTGGTGTCGCGCGGGTTGATGGCGAAGGACCCGTTCTTCACGGCTGACGCGACCGCGGCGCTGGACTCGGGGAAGTACTGGACGTGGGCCGCGGCGGGGTGGACGCCGGGGTACGTGGCCGGGTCGCTCAAGAACACGGCCGGGAAGTGGGCGGTGGCGCCGATGCCGCAGTGGGACCCCGGTGCGGACGAGCAGGGGGACTGGGGCGGGTCGACGTTCGCGGTCACCAAGCAGGCGCGCGACGCGGAGGCCGCGACGACGGTGGCGCGGGAGCTGTTCGGGAAGTCCGAGGCCGCCTGGGACATCGGGTTGAACAAGGCGTTCCTGTACCCGCTGGTGAAGGACGTCGCGGCGAGCGCGGAGTTCACCGGGAAGGCGTACGACTTCTTCGCGGGGCAGAAGGTGAACGAGATCTTCGTGCCGGTGTCGGACAAGCTGGGGGAGTTCCAGTACACGCCGTTCCAGGACTTCGTGTTCGGTGACCTGAACGACCGGAGCGCGGAGGCGATGGCCGGGACCCGGCCGTGGAGCGAAGTTCTTCCGGAGACGGAGAAGAACGTCGTCGCGTACGCGGAGAAGCAGGGCTTCCGGGTGACGCGGTGAGCGGCGTGCCGCGGGGCCGCCGGTGGAGCACCGCGCACCCGGTGGCGGGGATGCTGTTCGTGCTGCCGTTCTTCGTGGTGGTGCTGGTCTTCCTGGTGGCGCCGCTCGCCTACGCCTTCTGGCTGAGCCTGTCGACGCGGAGCCTGGCGGCGGGGACGCGGTTCAGCGGGCTGGACAACTACGTGCGGGCGTTCACCGATCCGGTGCTGCTCGACGGCGCGCT
>NZ_JBQGCX010001437.1:0-3009 GCF_052038725.1 Actinosynnema sp. | reverse complement strand
CCTGCTGCTGGTGTGGGTGGGCCTGCGCCGGTACGGGCTGCCTGCCGCTGACGTGGGTGGGCCGGTGTCGGCGTGGGCTGCCCACCGCTGACGTGGGTGGGCCTGCGCCGGTACGGGCTGCCCGCTGCTGGTGTGGGCGGGCAGGCGTCGGCTTGGGTTGCCTGCCGCTGGTGTGCGCGGGCCGGTGTCTGCACGGGGCGGCTGCTCGCCGCTGACGCGGGCAGCCCGTTGATGCAGATGAATCGCGGCTGGCATGAGCCGCCCACCGGACTGCGCGGGCCGTCCACCGGACTGCGCGAGCCGTCCACCGGACGGCGCGAGCCGCCGCCGCACTGCGGTGACCGCCAACGCGACGGGCGCCGCACCCGGGTGGGGTGCGGCGCCCGTTCAGCCGCTGCGGTCGCAGCCCGCCGGATCTGGGGTGATCAGATCTGGTTGGCGCGCTTCGCCATGGCCGACTTCTTGTTCGCGGCCTGGTTGGCGTGGATCACGCCCTTGGACACGGCCTTGTCCAGCTTGCGGGACGCGTCCTGCACCAGGGCGAGGGCCTTGTCCTTGTCACCGGCCTCGGCGGCCTCGCGGAACTTGCGGATCGCGGTCTTCAGCGACGACTTGACGGCCTTGTTGCGCAGGCGCGCCTTCTCGTTCGTCTTGATCCGCTTGAGCTGGGACTTGATGTTCGCCATGCGAAAGCCACCTTTTCCTGAGTCCTGGGTGCGCACCGCGCTGGTAGCTCAGCTCCACCGGCCGCGACCGGCCACCCCTCGCGGGGCGCTCGACCTGGCTGGCGGGTTTCCTCCACGGCGGAATGCCGCGCGGTACGCGGCGACAACGGTAGCAAACGGTCACCGGGCGCAGCCAATCCGGGGCCGAGGGCGGTGACCTGCGCCGGTAAGGAGTCAACTGCACCACACCACTGAGGTAGCCGTACACCTGTCCGGTTACCGTGCGCCCGTGACGACCCCGCTCGACTGGTCCGGTTTCGGCCACGTGTCCCTCGCCGGGCTGCTGTTCCTCTGCCTCGCCGCCGCGCTCGCGGGCGCGGTCGACGCCGTCGTGGGCGGTGGCGGGCTGATCCAGCTGCCCGCGATGCTGCTCATCGGGCCCGGTGGCCAACCGATCTACTCGCTCGCGACCAGCAAGGTCGCCGCCGTCGTCGGCACTGCGGCGGCCGTGCGCACCTACACCGTGCAGACCACCGTGGACTGGGCCGCCGCCCTGCCGATGGCGTTCGCGGCGTTCGTCGGCGCGGTCGGGGGCGCGGCGTTCGCGGGCAGCCTCGAACCGGGCGTGCTCAACGCCGTGGTGCTCGTCGCGCTGCTCGGCGTCGGCCTCTACACCTGGCGCAAGCCCGAGCTGGGCGTCGCCGACCGGCCCCGGTTCAGCCGTCCCGCGCAGCTCGCCGCGATGGGCGCAGGAGGCGCGGTGATCGGCTTCTACGACGGGCTCGCCGGGCCCGGCACCGGGGCGTTCCTGGTGTTCCTGCTGGTCGGGCTGATCGGGTTCGCGTTCGTGCCCGCCTCGGCCACCGCCAAGATCGTCAACGTGGCCACGAACCTCGGCGCGCTGCTCTACTTCATCCCGGCGGGCAAGGTCCTGTGGGGGCTGGGCGCGGTCATGGCCGTGTGCAACGCGGGCGGCGCGGTCGTCGGGGCCAGGCTCGCCGTGCGGCGCGGGTCCGGGTTCGTGCGCCGGGTGTTCCTGACCGTCGTGGTCGCGCTGGTGGTCAGCCTCGGGGTGAAGGCGGTGGCTGGATGATCCGGAACGTCGCGCCGGACGGGTCGCCCAGCGTGGTGAACCGCCCGAACGGGACCTCCACCACCGGGTGCACCACCACGCCGCCCAGCTCGCGGGCGCGCGTCGCGGCCACGTCGGCGTCGGGCACGGTGAAGTAGGCCATCCAGTGCGCCGGTATCCCCTCGGGGACCGCGTCGTCCATGCTGAACACCCCCGCCACCACGTGCCCGTCCAGCGACAACCGCCGGTAGCCGGACCCCGGAGCCGGGTCCGGCTCCAGCCCGAGCACCGCCCGGTAGAACTCGACCGCGCCCGCCGCGTCCCTGGTGGCCAGCTCGTTCCACCACACCGCGCCCGGCTCGCGCACCACGTGCGCCCCGATGTGCGTGCCCGCCTCCCACAGCCCGAACGCCGCGCCGGTCGGGTCGACCGCCAGCGCGCCCCGGCCGTCCGCGCCCGCGTCGAACGCGGGGCCGAGCTGCGTGCCGCCGTGCGCGACGAGCAGGGCGAGCGTGTCGTCGAGGTCGTCGGTGGCGAAGTACGTCGTCCACACCACGGGCAGCAGCGAGTCGCCCGGCACCCCGGTGAACCCGGCGACCGGCTTGCCCCGCACCAGCGCCCGCGTCCGCCCGGCCTCGGCCTGCTCGAAGTCCCAGCCGAACAACCCGCCGTAGAACTCGGCGGCGCCCGCCCGGTCGCCGGTCATCATGTCGACCCACGCGGGGGCGCCCTGCGGGTGCGGTTCGGTCAGCTCGGTCATGGGGCCTCCTCGGCGGCAGCGCAACGACGGTGGCACCTGACCGCACCGGTCGCCACTCGGGGAGCGGCGGCGGGTGGACTGGCGCGCGGGGGAGGGGTGTGGTGGGGGAGCGGCGGCGAGAGCGTCGGTGACGGGGTAGCGGTGACCAGAGGGCTGGCGGCTAGCGGCTGGTGACCGACCACCGGTGGCGGTTGGCGGACTGCCGGTGGTGGGTGGCGGACTGCCGGTGGTGGGTGGCGGACTGCCGGTGGCGGGTGGCCGACCGCCGGTGGCTGGTGGCGGACTGCCGGTGGTGGCGGGTGCGCAGGGGCGTGGCCTACTGCCGATGGCGGGTGATGGTGGCGGATGTGCGAGGGCGCGCTGTCCGGGGCGGCTGAGCCCGTCCGCGCGAGCGGGCTTCGAAGCCCGTGCGTGGAAAAGCGCCTGCCCCGGCGGCCACCGGTCGTGCGGTGTGCCGCCGGGGCAGGCGCCCCCCAGCGTCCCCCCCTCCCCCCCCCGCCCCCCCCCGCGGG
>NZ_JBQGCX010001436.1:0-11743 GCF_052038725.1 Actinosynnema sp. | reverse complement strand
TGGCGCGCCGCGTAGTGCCGCACCAGGCCGGCCCGCACGACCGCGCCGTCCGGGTCCACCAGCCACTCGCCCGGTTCGGCCACCGGGCAGTCGTCCGGTTCCGCGTCGGTCAGGGTCCACGGCTCGCCGCCGGTGCGCAGCACGGTCGCCCGCCGCGACACGCCCGGTGTGGCCAGGCCCCGCGTCCACAGGCACGCCTCGCGCACCTGCCCGTCCAGCGACACCACCTCGACCTCGTCGGCCCACGGGGCGACCGCGAAGTCCACGCCCGGCGCGCACTTCACCGCCAGGTCCCGATCGGCACACGCCTGCGCGAGGCCGTCCAGCGGCGGGAGGAAGTCCGACGGGCGCCAGGTGCGCCGCCCCGCCGAGTCGCGGCGCGCCGGGTCGGCCAGCAGCGGGACGCCGCGCGAGGCCGGGCGCAGCGCGTCCGCGAGCGCCAAGCCCACGTCCGGGCCGAGGTTGTGCCTGGCCATCGCCAACCGCACCGGGTCCAGGTCGGAGCCGATCGAGCCCTCCGGCAACCACGCCAGCTCCGCGCCGATCGAGCAGGTCAGGTCGTGCACCGGCCCGGTGAAGCGGGACGCCCGGTGCCGCGCCACCGGGGCCGCGGTGGCCTGCTGGAGCGCGTCGTCGGTGTACAACCCGTCCACGAAGTCCACTTTGGACGGAGCTTTCCGCCGCAGCAGCAGCGTTTCCAGCACCGCCGCGAAGAACTCCCCGGCCTCCCGCCGGGCCGCCGCCACGTCCGCGAGGCGCGACGCGTCGGTCAGCGGCAGCCCGGACAGCGCCGACAGCGCGGCGCACCCGGCGTCGGAGCGCAGGTACGCCACGTCGTCGAGGCTGAAGCCGTACCCCACGACTAGACCTTGCGGCCCGTCACGGACACGTTGTAGAACACCTCGCGCGGCAGGACCTTGGCCAGCACGTTCTCATCCACCCAGGACAGCCGCTGCCACGTCCGGTAGGCGAACATCGCCCACCCGAACCCGAGCTTCTCCCTGGGCACGGCCGCCTCGAAGGTGCGCACCGGCCACCCGAACAGCGCCGCCGACAGCTCCTCCGTCACCGCCTTGACCTGCTCGGCCCCCGCCTCCCGCGCGACCTCCTCCAGCGAGCCGGGGTCGAACGTGTGCAGGTCCACCACGGCCTCCAGCGCCGCCGCGCGCGAGGACTCGTCCAGCTCCTCCTGCGGTCGCCGCCAGTCGTCCAGGCCGGGCACGACCTTGGTCAGGTTCGTGGTGGCCCACCAGGTGAGCTGCCCGAGCTTGCGCGCGTAGAAGTTGCCGATGTTCGTGGGGTCGCCCGCGAACACGAACCGCCCGCCGGGCTTGAGCACCCGCAGCACCTCGCGCATCGCGGCGGGCACGTCCGGGATGTGGTGCAGCACCGCGTGCCCGACCACGAGGTCGAACGTGTTGTCGTCGTACGGGATGCGCTCGGCGTCGGCGACCCGCCCGTCCACGTCCAGCCCGAGGTTCTGCGCGTTGCGCAGCGCCACCTCGACCATGCCGGGCGACAGGTCCGTCACCGAGCCCTTCTCGATCACCCCGCCCTGCATGAGGTTCAGCAGGAAGAACCCGGTGCCGCAGCCCAGCTCCAGCGCGTGCTCGTACGGCCCCGTGCCGCCGGAGACGGCGCGGAACCGGTCCACGGCGTAGGTGATGCAGCGCTCGTCGTAGGAGATGGACCACTTCTCGTCGTAGGTCCCCGCCTCCCAGTCGTGGTACAGCACGTTGGCGAGCTTGGGGTCGCCGTAGGCGGCCTTCACCTCGTCCTCGGTGGCGTGCGGGTGCGGCTTCGGGTCGGTCTGGGGGGCCTCGACGCCGGTGGTGCCGGTCGTGGGGTCACTTGCCACTGAACTCCGCCTTTCCGGGCCCGTTCTCGATGAACGACCTCATGCCGGTCTTCTGGTCCTCGGTGGCGAACATCGCCGCGAACAGCTGGCTCTCCAGCCGGAGCCCGCTGCCGAGGTCGGTGTCCAGCCCGCCGTCGATCGCGGCCTTGGCGGCGGCGTAGGCCCGCGCGGGCCCCGCCGTGAACTGCCCGGCCCACCGCAGCGCGGCGGCGTGCACGTCGTCCGGGGCCACCACCTCGTCGACCATGCCGATGCGCAGCGCCTCCTCGGCGCCGACGAACCGGCCGGTGTAGATCAGGTCCTTGGCGCGGGACGGCCCGATCAGCCGGGGCAGCCGCTGCGTGCCGCCCATGCCGGGGATGACGCCGAGCAGGATCTCGGGCTGCCCGACCTTGGCGTTGTCGCCCGCGATCCGCCGGTCCGCGCACAGCGCCAGCTCGAACCCGCCGCCCAGCGCGTAGCCGGTGATGGCCGCGACGGTCGGCTTCGGGATCTCCTCGACGGCCCGCAGCGCGGAGCTGAACCCGGCGGCGCGCTCGGCCATCTCGGCGTAGGACAGGTCGGCCATCTCCTTGATGTCCGCGCCCGCCGCGAACACCTTCGGACCGCCGTAGACGACCACCGCGCGCACGTCGGCCCGCGCGGACGCCTCGGTGGCGGCGGCCCTGATCTCCTCCTGGACCTGCCGGTTGAGGGCGTTCATCGGCGGCCGGTCGAGCCGGATGGTTCCGATCCCGTCGGAGACTTCGAGCCGTGCGAACTCAGCCACAGGTCCTCCTCGACCTCACTCGGGCGCCGCGCCGCCGGGTGGGACCGGGGCGCGCGGGACGCGGTCGCGCGCGGGCGCGCGAGGGCCGCCCGAGGCACGCGCGTGCCTGCCGGGCCCGAACCGCGAGCACGACGCTACTACTCGGTAGCCCCCGCTCCGGCGGCACCGGCCTTGCGCCGGGCGAAGTAGCGGTCGCCCGCGCGCTGGAGCTCCAGCGGCTGGTCGAAGGTCTTCGCCAGGTTGTCCTCGGTGAGCACGTCGTCCAGCAGGCCCTGCGCGACGACGGCGCCCTCGCGCAGCAGCAGCGCGTGCGTGAAGCCCGGCGGGATCTCCTCGACGTGGTGCGTGACCAGCACGCTCGCCGGCGCGTCGGGGTCGAGCGCCAGCTCGGACAGCCGGGCGACCAGGTCCTCGCGGGCCCCGAGGTCGAGCCCGGACGCGGGCTCGTCCAGCAGCAGCAGCTCCGGGTCGGTCATCAGCGCCCTGGCGATGAGCACGCGCTTGCGCTCGCCGTCGGACAGGGTGCCGAACTCGCGCTCCGCCAGGTGCTCGACGCCCAGGGTCCCCAGCAGCTCGCGGGCCCGCCCGGTGTCCAGCTGGTCGTAGTGCTCGCGCCAGCGGCCCATGATCGCGTACCCGGCGCTGACCACCACGTCGACGGCCTTCTCGTCGCGCGGGATGCGCCCCATGAGCGCGTTCGTGCACAGGCCGATGCGGGTGCGCAGCTCGAACACGTCGGTGCGCCCGATCCGCTCGCCCAGCACCGTCAGCTCGCCCTCGCTGGGGTGCACCTCGGCGCTGGCCAGCCGGAGCAGGGTGGTCTTGCCCGCCCCGTTCGGGCCGAGCACCACCCAGCGCTCGTCCAGCTCGACGCCCCACTCGACGCCGCCGACCAGAGTGGCCTGCCCGCGCCGGACCGACACGCCCCGCATGTCGATGACCAGATCCTCGTTCTCCACGCCGCCCCGCCTCGCCAGACACCAACGCCACCCCCATTGTTGTGGAAAGCGGGCCGCGCGCCGAACAGCGGGGTGAGCCCATCCGGGTGGCGGTGACCGGGATCACCGGCGAAGTGGCTGATCGTGCCCGCGCGAGCGCGGTCCGCCGCCCTCCCGGCCCAGCCGAAACGATCAAATCCTGCGACCATCGACGCATGGCTGCCGAACCCATCGTGCTCGCGGGCCGCCCGTTCCCCCTGGGGGCCCACCCGGAGGCGGGCGGGGTCCGCTTCGCCGTGTCCGCGCCCCCGGCGCACGCCGTCGAGGTGTGCCTGGTCGACGAGGACGGGGCGGAGCGCAGGGTGGAGCTGACCGAGCGGACGTTCGGCGTCTGGCACGGCCTGATCCCCGGCGTCACCCCCGGTCAGCGCTACGGGTACCGGGTGCACGGCCCGTACGACCCGTCGCGGGGGCTGCGCTGCAACCCGGCGAAGCTGCTCGTCGACCCGTACGCGCGGCGGGTCACCGGCAAGGTGACCGACCTGGACGCGGTGCTGGGCTACGCGGGCGACCCGATGCTCGGGCCGCCGTCCGCGGTGGACTCGCTGGGGTCCGCGCCGCTGTCCGTGGTGGCCTCGCCGGGCGGGCCGGACACGGGCGTGAAGCCGGAGGTGCCGTTCGAGGAGGCGGTGCTGTACGAGCTGCACGTGCGCGGGTTCACGAAGCTGCACCCGGACGTCCCGCCGAAGCTGCGCGGCACCTACCTGGGGCTCGCCCACCCGGCGGCCGTGGAGCACCTGGTGCGGCTGGGCGTGACGTCGGTGGAGCTGCTGCCGGTGCACGCGTTCATCGACGAGCAGGGCCTCACCCGCGCGGGCAGGCGCAACTACTGGGGGTACACGCCGCTGTCGTACTTCGCGCCGCACCCGGACTACGCGTCGGTGCCCGGCGAGGAGGTCGAGGAGTTCCGCACGATGGTGGCGGCGCTGCACGCGGTCGGCATCGAAGTGATCATGGACGTGGTGTTCAACCACACCTGCGAGGGCGGCCCGGACGGCCCGACGCTGTCCTACCGGGGGTTCGACGCGCCCGGCTACTACCTGCACACCGACGGCGGCAGCACGCTCGACATCACCGGCTGCGGCAACACCCTGGAGGCCGGGTCGCCGCAGGTGGTGCGGATGGTCACCGACTCGCTGCGGTACTGGACCACCGAGATGGGCGTGGACGGGTTCCGGTTCGACCTGGCGTCCACGCTCGGCAGGCCCGGCGGCGGCTGGTTCGACCGGTCGTCGGCGATGCTGACCGCGATCACCTCGGACCCGGTGCTGTCCACCTGCAAGCTGATCGCCGAGCCGTGGGACGCCACCGGCGACGGCTACCGGGTCGGCGACTTCGGGGTGCAGTGGGCCGAGTGGAACGGGCGGTACCGGGACACCGTGCGGGACTTCTGGCGCGGGTCGACCGGGGTGCGCGACCTGGCCTACCGGCTGTCCGGGTCCTCCGACCTGTACGCCGACGACCTGCGGCGGCCCTGGCAGTCGATCAACTTCATCACCGCGCACGACGGGTTCACCCTGCGCGACCTGGTCTCGTACAACCACAAGCACAACGAGGCCAACGGCGAGGACAACCGCGACGGCACCGACGACAACCGGTCGTGGAACTGCGGCGTCGAGGGCGAGACCGACAACCCGGCGGTGCTGGCGCTGCGGGCGCGGCAGGCCAGGAACCTGCTGGCGGTGCTGCTGCTGTCCACCGGCACGCCGATGCTGACGGCGGGCGACGAGCTGTGGCGCACGCAGGGCGGGAACAACAACGCCTACTGCCTGGACGACGAGACGTCCTGGGTGGACTGGGCGCCCACGCCCGAGGGCGACGCGATGACGGCGTTCACCCGGCGGGTGATCTCGCTGCGGGCGGACAGCCCGGCGCTGCGACAGCCGGAGTTCTTCGAGGGGCGGCGGCACGGCGAGCCCGACCTGGTGTGGTTCCGGGCCGACGGCGAGGAGATGGCGGAGACCGACTGGTTCGACGAGGGCAGGCGGTTCCTGGGGATGTGGATCGACGGGTCGACGAGCCTGTCGCGCACCAGGGACGGCGAGCTGGTGTCGGACGACTCGTGGCTGCTGCTGGTGAACGCGGCGGCGGACGCGGTGGACGTGCGGCTGCCGTCGGCGGAGTACGGGACGCGGTACGAGCCCGCGCTGGACTCCAGCACCCCGGACGGGGCCCCGGCGGCGGGCGGGGCGCTGGCGGCGGGGGCGTCGCTGTCGCTGATGGGGCGGTCGCTGGTGCTGCTGCGGGTGCCGGAGTAGGGGGCCGGTCCGGGGGCGCCGGGGCGGCGCGGGGCAGGCCCGGTACCGCCGGGCGCCGCCTCGTGGGGCGGGGCGGCGGGCCCAGCGGGTGCGGCCGGACTCCGGACCACGGACGGCGGAACCTCGGCGGCGGAGGTTTTCCTGACTGGTGGGAGCAGCCGCGTGGAACGCCGCGACGTGCGACGATGCGTCCGTGGCCCTGTTCTGGAGCGACCGCACGGTCGACCTGCTGCTGGTCGCCTCCTGCGGCTGTAGCGGGACGCGACGCGCTCCCGGCCGCTGAGCGATCGGCTCGCCGCCACCCGCCCGCGCGCTTCGCCGCCGCGGGTCCCAGCGTCGCGTCTCCCCCACGTCAGCACCCCCGAACGTGGCACCCAGGAGCCGTCATGCCCACGACCCAGATCCGCCCCGTCGGCGAGGCCGCCGCCGACCTGCACCCCCGGTTCGACGCGGACGCCCTGCGCGCCCTGCTGCACCCCGGCCGCGACCTGTGGACCCCGTCGCAGCTGCGCGGGTTGACCGCCTCGGTGGCGTCGGGCTTCCGCGCCGAGCTGACCGACCTGGTCCGGTACACCCGCCCGCAGCGCTGGTGGGCGCGCCTGGGCCTGACCGAGGGCGTCGAGCTGTGGCTGCTGTCCTGGGCGCCCGGCCAGGGCACGGAGCCGCACGACCACGGCGGCGCGGCGGGCTCGTTCACCGTGCTGGAGGGCGAGCTGCACGAGGACTTCCGGCACCCCGGCGGCCAGGTCGGCACCGCGACCCGGCGGGCGGGCGCCGCGCTGGGCTTCGGCGCGGGCCGGGCGCACCAGGTGCGCAACACCTCGGGGGCGAACGCGTCGAGCGTGCACGCCTACTCGCCCCCGCTGGTCCCGACCCGCGACTACCGCAGCCTGTGGGACATCCCGACCACCATCCCGCCCCTGCCCGCGCACCGGCTCCCCCTGGACCGGCTGCGCGAGCTGGCCGACCTGGAGGGCCCGTGAGCGAGAGCGAGCTGCACACCGCACATCCGGAGGACGCAGGGGCGGGGAGGGCGGAAGCGAGGGGCGCAGAGGCGGGCGAGGTGGGCCCGGCGGGCGCGAGCGCGGGGGCCGCAGGCGCGGCGGGCGCGGGCTTGGCGGATGTGGGCGCGGGTTCGGCGGGCGCGAGCGCGCTGGACGCGCGGTTGGCGCGGGCGCGGGAGGGCCTCGACCGGTTGTCCCCGCAGCGCCTGCACGAGCTGCTCGGCGACGCGCCCGGTGCGGGGTCCGGTGCGGGGTCCGGGCGCGCCGCCGACGTGCTGGTGGTCGACATCCGCCCCGAGCACAACCGGGCCGCCGAGGGCGAGATCCCCGGTTCGGTGCCGGTGGAGCGGATCGTGCTGGAGTGGCGGCTCGACCCGTTCGGCGGGTTCCGGCTGCCGGGCTTCACCGCCGCGACCCGCGTGGTGGTCGTCTGCAACGAGGGCTACGCCTCCTCGCTGGCCGCCCGCGACCTGCGGGAGCTGGGCCTGCCCCTGGCCACCGACCTGGCGGGCGGCTTCCGGGGCTACGCGGCGGCGGGCCTGCCCGTGCGCCAGGGCCCCACCGACGCGGTCCGCTGACCCCGCGCCCACCACCCGCGCACCTCCCCGCAGCGCCCCGCCACCCGCGCCCCACCGCGGGCACAACGCCGTCCACGCCCCACCGCGCAACCCGCCGCCCGCACGCCCCCTCACCCCTTCGGCCCACCACCCTCGCCCGATCGGCCCGCCGAACCACCCGTTCCCCGCCCGTTCCCGGCCCGCTCCCCCACCGCTCACGCGTTCGGGTTACCGATGTCGCCGGGAGCGGGTAGCGTCCGCACACCGTGTGGAAGCTGCTGACCGCCCTGGTCCCCCTGACGCTCCTGCTCTGGGGCCTGTCCGGTTACCCCCTGGCCCTGCTGGGGGCGGTGCTCGGCGGGTTCGCCTGCCTGGCGCTGCTCGTGCTCGGGCAGGTGCTCGGCGCGCTGGCCCGGTCCGTCCGGGTCTCCCAGCTGACCATCGGCGTCGGCTCCGAGCTCAAGACCTGGAACGGCGAGGGCCGCCGGGTCGTGCTGCGGAGCATCCCGCTGCTGTTCACGGTCATCCTCACCTCGGTGAAGTCACCCGCCCGCCCGCGCCTGTGGGGCACCGCCCTCACCGCCGTCCTGCTCACCGCCGCCGCCGTCGCCGCCGCCTGGTTCGCCGCCTCGAGCCCCCTCGCGCGCGGGTTCGCCGTCGCGGGCACGGCCGTGCTGGTCAACGCGCTGGTCCCCCGCCGGGGCGCGGGCCTGACCTCGATGGGCTGGTTCCTGTTCGCGCTGCCCCGGCTGTCCGGCAGGCCGCTGGCCGAGCTGGAGGCCACCCCCGCCGTCAACCGGGCGGTGACCGCGCTGGAGTCCGGCGACCTGGACGAGGCCGAGCGCATCGCCGACGAGCTGGTGGCCGCGCACCCCGACCTGCTGGTCGCGATCGGCTCCAAGACCGGCGTGCTCACCCTGCGCGGCAAGCACGCGGAGGCGTTGAAGCTGGTCAGCTCCCTGGTCGGCCGCCCCGACCTGAACCAGCGCGACATGGCGTTCCTGATGGCCGAGATGGCCAGCACCACCGCGAACGCCGTGGAGGCCGGGATGCTGCCCGCCGAGGTCGGGCTGGGCGCGGCGCAGCGGGCGCTCGACGGCGCGATCCAGCTCGGCTTCCCGTCCTACCGGTGCAGCGGCGTCGTCGCCCAGCTGTCCCTGATCACCGGGGACGTCGAGACCGCCCTGCGGATGGCGCGCCAGGCGGCCGAGGTGAGCGAGAGCTCGCTCTCCCGCGCCGACGCGCTCGCCTCGGTGGCCAGGGCGCACATGGCGGCGGGCGACAACGCCGCGGCCCGCGAGGCGCTCGCCGAGGCCGAGCGGCTGGCGGGCTGGTCGCCCAGGGTCGCGGAGACCTCGGCCCGGCTGAACATCGCCTGACCCCGGCGCGGGACGAGAGCGGGCGCCGGACCCCGAGGTCCGACGCCCGCCCGTCACCGCGGGACCCGGCGGCTACCCCGCCAGCACCACGCGCCCCAGCTCGGCCCGCGAGGCCAGCAGCTCGTGCTTGGGCAGCACCCGGACGGTGTACCCGACGCCGCCCGCGTGCGGCAGGGTCAGGTCGGCCTCGTAGTCCTCGCCGCCCACGTGCCGCATCGGGGTGGTCACCGCGTCGACCAGCTCGTCGCCGTCGCCGACCCGCCCCAGCACCGCCTGCACGTCCACCTCGCCCGGCTCCAGCCCGGCCAGGTCGACCCGCGCCCGCACCGACACCGGCGCGCCCAGCACCGGGGTGCCCTCGCCGAGCCGGATCTCCGAGTCGAGCACCCGCACCCGCGCCCACGACGACCGCAGCCGCTGCCGGTACGCCGACAGCTCCTTCGCGCCCCGGTACCCGTCCCCGACCACGGCCTCGGCCGACCCGGCGGCGGGCGCGTACAGCTCCTCCACGTACTCCCGCACCATCCGGGACGCCTGCACCGACGGCCCGAGCGAGGCCAGGGTGTGCCTGACCATCGCCAGCCAGCCGCGCGGCGCCCCGTCGGTCCGGTCGTAGAACAGCGGGGCCACCTGGTTGCCCAGCAGCTCGTAGAGCGCCGTCGCCTCCAGGTCGTCGCGCCGGGTCGGGTCGCCGACGCCGTCGGCGGTGGGGATGGCCCAGCCGTTGGACCCGTCGTACAGCTCGTCCCACCAGCCGTCGCGGATCGACAGGTTCAGGCCGCCGTTGAGCGCCGACTTCATGCCGGACGTGCCGCACGCCTCCAGCGGGCGCATCGGGTTGTTCAGCCAGACGTCGCAACCCCAGTAGAGGAACCGGGCCATCGACATGTCGTAGTCCGGCAGGAACACGATGCGGTGGCGCACGCCCGCGTCGTCGGCGAACCGCACGATCTGCTGGATGAGCGCCTTGCCGCCGTCGTCGGCCGGGTGCGACTTGCCCGCCACGACCAGCTGCACCGGCCGCTCCGGGTGCAGCAGCATCGACCGCAGGCGTTCGGGGTCGCGCAGCATGAGGGTGAGCCGCTTGTACGTGGGCACCCGCCGGGCGAAGCCGACGGTGAGCACGTCCGGGTCGAACACGTCGTCGGTCCAGCCCAGCTCCAGCGCGGACGCCCCGCGCTGCAACCACGACGCCCTGGTGCGCCGCCGCACCTCGTCGACCCGCTTGCCGCGCAGGCGCCCGCGCAGCTCCCACAGCTCCTCGTCGGAGATCTCCGCGCCCTCGACCACGGCGCTCATCCGGGCGTCCGCCCAGGTGGGGCCGTGCACGCCGTTGGTGACGGAGCCGATGGGCACCTCGGCGGTGTCGAAGCCCGGCCACAGGCCGCGGAACATGTCCCGGCTGACCGTGCCGTGCAGCTTGGAGACGCCGTTGGCGCGCTGCGCCAGCCGCAGGCCCATGTGGGCCATGTTGAACAGGCCGGGGTTCTCCTCGGCGCCCAGCGCGAGGACCCGCTGGGTGCTCACGCCCGGCAGCAGCTCCTCGTCGCCGAAGTAGTGCTGCACGAGGTCGACGGGGAACCGGTCGATGCCCGCGGGCACCGGGGTGTGCGTGGTGAAGACGGTGCCCGCGCGGACGGCGGCGAGGGCCTGGTCGAAGTCCAGCCCGTCGCCGGTGACCAGCTCGCGGATGCGCTCCAGGCCCAGGAACCCGGCGTGGCCCTCGTTGGTGTGGAACACCTCGGGGCGGGCGTGGCCGGTGGCCTCGCAGAACGCCCGCACGGCGCGCACGCCGCCGATGCCCGCGAGGATCTCCTGGCGGATGCGGTGGTCCTGGTCGCCGCCGTAGAGGCGGTCGGTGACGCCGCGCAGGTCGTCGTCGTTGTCCTCGACGTCGGAGTCGAGCAGCAGCAGCGGCACCCGGCCGACCTGCGCCTTCCACACCTTGGCCCGCAGCACCCGGCCGCCGGGCATGGTCACGTGGACCAGCACGGGCGCGCCGGAGCGCTCGGTGACCAGCTCCAGCGGCAGGGCGCGCGGGTCGAGCACCGGGTAGTGCTCCACCTGCCAGCCGTCCAGGGACAGCGACTGCCGGAAGTAGCCGGAGTGGTAGAGCAGGCCGACGGCGATGAGCGGGACGCCCAGGTCGGAGGCGGCCTTGAGGTGGTCGCCCGCCAGCACGCCGAGGCCGCCGGAGTAGTTGGGCAGCGCCTCGGTGACGCCGAACTCCATGGAGAAGTAGCCGATCGCGGACGGCAGCGGGGCGCCGTCGCCCTGCTCGGCGCGCCTGCGCTGGAACCAGCGGTCGTCGGTGAGGTAGCGGTCGAGGTCGTCGGCGGCGGCCCGCAGGCGGCCGAGGAACTCCTCGTCCCCGCTCAGCGATTCCAGCCGGTCGGGCGAAGCCGTGGACAGGACGCGCAGCGGGTCGCCGCTCTCGGCCCAGAGCCCCGGATCGACCGAGGCGAGGAGGTCCTGCGTGGGCTGGTGCCAGGTCCAGCGCAGGTTGGTGGCGAGGGTGCCGAGTGCCGACAGCGGCTCGGGGAGGCTGGCTCGGACGGTGAACCGGCGTAGTGCTCGCATGGCGTCGGACCTTATCCCCCATCCAGCGGTGTCGGGCAATGGTCACCCGAACCGATGCAGTGAACGATCCAGCGCTACCAGCGGTGACACCCCCCGAGCGGGCTTTCCGCAAACGGGCGGTCACCGTCTTCCCCGGAAGGGCTTTCGCCCGAACGGACCAGCCCCTCCGGGTGGGTCGCGCTCCGCCGAGCACCGGCCGGGTCGACCCCCCGCACGGGGTCGGCCGTCCGGGTGGCGCGCGCCCCGGCGGCAACCCGGCGCGCCGGTCCGTCCCAAGAGGACGGTCACCCGGCCGCGCCCCGACGGCGGGAGGCTCCACAGTGGACCGACCACCCCCGGT
>NZ_JBQGCX010001435.1:0-1772 GCF_052038725.1 Actinosynnema sp. | reverse complement strand
GATCTCGATGACGCCTTCCTTCTTGGCCATGTCCTCACATTCCGTCGCGCCGGGGTCCGGCTCTGGGTTGTTCGTCCACCTTGGTGCACCGCGCGACGCCGCGGAGGGCGTCGAGCGGGTGGCCCGGGAACCGCCTGCGCTCCGGCGGACCGGTGCGCAGTGGACCTCGTGCAGCCGTTGCGTGAGCCTCATCCCACCGCACCGACGCGCCTCCGCTGGAACAGGAGACGTACCGTTGCGCGAGCAGCCGCGAGGCACCACGAAACAGACCCACGTTGGGCCGACGCATCAGTCTACGGCGTCGCCCGGCCCGAAGGCGACTCCGACCGCGCGCTACGCGCGGTCCGCGAGCAGGCGCAGCGCCTCCTCGCGCGCGGGGGCGGCGTCGGACGGCGTCCCGCGCAGCGCGCCGGCGACCGGATGCACCATCACCTCGTCGACGCCGAACCGCTCGGCCAGCGCGGCGATCTGCTCGCGGGCGGCCTCGGGCTCGTCGATCACCCACCGCCGCGCCATGCCGTCGAGCACGTCGCGGTGCGCGTCGGGCAGACCGGCGGCGACCCGCTCCTCGGCGTCCTCGACGAGGGGCTGCGGGCCCATCGGGCCGCCGGTGCGCAGGGCGAGCATCGCCAGCAGCTGCGGCAGCGCGAGGCGGTGCGCCTCCTCCGCGGTGGCCGCAACCGAGGCGTTCACGGTGAGGAAGGTGCGCGGCGCCTCCAGCAGCTCGGAGGGCTGGAAGGTCGAGCGGTAAAGCTCGAGCGCGCGCTCGGTGCCCTCGCCGCTGAAGTGGTGGGCGAACACGTACGGCAGGCCCTGCTGCGCCGCGAGGCGGGCCGAGTAGTCGGAGGAGCCCAGCAGCCACAGCTGCGGCACGCTCACCGCGCGCGGCGTCGCCCGCAGGGCGTGGCGCCGCGGACCGATCGCCACCTCGACGCCGTCGGGCGCCATCATCGCCACGACGTTGCCGACGTGCTCGGCGAAGCGCGCCACGCCCTCGTCGTCCGTGCCCGCGGGGCCGCCGTGACGCAGGGCGAACGAGGTCACCGGGTCGGAGCCGGGCGCCCGGCCCAGGCCGAGGTCGATCCGCCCCGGGAACGAGGCCTCCAGCAGGGCGAACTGCTCGGCCACCGCGAGCGGGGCGTGGTTGGGCAGCATGACGCCGCCCGAGCCCACCCGGATGCGCTCGGTGGCACCGGCCAGCAGCGCGATCAGCACGGGAGGGTTGGTCGCGGCCACTGCCGCCATGTTGTGGTGCTCGGCCACCCAGTAGCGCACCATGCCCGCCGCGTCGGCCGTCTGCGCCAGCCGTCGCGACGCCGCGATGGCCTGCGGCGAGGTCTGGTCGGTGCGCACGGGCACCAGGTCGAGCACGGACAGGGCGGGCGGGGCGGGAGTCGACGCGTTCATCACCGAGCACAACCGCGGCGGGCGCGGTTGTGTTCCCGTCTGAGACCGGGGGCGCGGATCACCTCTTGGGGTGAAAGTGGTGAGGAGGTGCGACACCGCCACCAGGGGGTCGCTAATCTAGGCGCGTGTCTCAGACGTCCTTCTCCGCCACCACCGCCCCGGGCTCGCTCGTGCTCGGCGGCGACATCGATGCGGTCGACCACCGTCACCTCAACGAGCTGATCGAGGGGGCGAGCTCGGTCTTCACCGAGGACCTCACCATCGATCTGAGCGAGGTGACGTTCCTGCCGAGCATCATCGTCGGCGTGCTGGCCCGCGCGAGCGTGATGGCCAAGAAGAACGGCGCGCAGCTGCGCCTGGTCGCG
>NZ_JBQGCX010001434.1:0-3499 GCF_052038725.1 Actinosynnema sp. | reverse complement strand
TGATGGCGCCGCGTAGAAGGAGCAGGGTGCGGTGGGGGGGGGGGGGCCGGGGGGGCCGCGCCACCCGCGCGCGTCACGGCTTGAGCAGCACCTTGACCGTGTTGTCCCGCTTGGCCTGGAAGTCCGCGTACGCCTCGGGCGCGCGGGCCAGCGGCACCCGGTGGGTCGCGAAGTCGTCCACGCCCAGCGGGTCGTCGTCGGTGAGCAGCGGCAGGATCTCCGGCACCCACCGCCACACGTTCGCCTGGCCCATCCGCAGCTGGACCTGCTTGTCGAACAGGGTCATCATCGGCATCGGGTCGGCCATCCCGCCGTACACCCCGACCACCGAGATCGTGCCGCCGCGCCGCACCAGCTCGATCGCGGTGTGCAGCGCCACCATGGGGTCGACGCCCGCCGTGCGCATCAGTTTGGCCGCCACCGGGTCCGGCAGCAGACCGGTCACCTGCTGGGCCAGCTTGCCCGCCGTGCCGCCGTGCGCCTCCATGCCCACCGCGTCGATCACCGCGTCCGGGCCGCGCCCGCCGGTCAGCTCGCGCACCCGCTCCACCAGTTCCGGCTCGCGGGCGTCGATCGCCCGCACGCCGCGCCCGTGCGCCCGCTGCAACCGCTCCGGCACCAGGTCGATGCCGATCACCGTCTCCGCGCCCCGGTGCAGCGCCACCCTGGCCGCCATGTCGCCGATCGGCCCGAGCCCCAGCACCGCCACCGAACCGCCGGGCGGGACCGCCGCGTACTCCACCGCCTGCCACGCGGTCGGCAGCACGTCCGACAGGTACACGAACCGGTCGTCCGGCGGGCCGTCCGGCACCTTGATCGGCAGCTTGTTCCCGAACGGCACCCGCAGGTACTCGGCCTGCCCGCCGGGCACCTGCCCGTACAGCTTGGTGTAGCCGAACAGCGAGGCCCCGCTGCCGTACTCGCGCACCTGCGTCGTCTCGCACTGCGACTGCAACCCCTGCGAGCAGGTGAAGCAGGTCCCGCAGGAGACGTTGAACGGCACCACCACCCGGTCGCCGGGCTTGACCGCCGTCACCTCGGGCCCGACCTCGGCGACGACGCCCATGGGCTCGTGCCCGAGCACGTCGCCCTCGTCGATGAACGGCCCGAACAGCTCGTACAGGTGCAGGTCCGACCCGCACACCCCGGTCGAGGTGATCTTCACGATCACGTCGTCCGGCTTCTGCAGGATCGGGTCCGGCACAGTGTCCACGCGCACGTCCCGCTTACCGTGCCAGGTCACAGCCTTCACGGCACTCCCTCCGGCTCGTCGGTCCCCCGTCCCCCGAGGCGTTCCCGCGAAGGAGCCGGGCAAACCGGGCGGGGCGAACCGGTCCGGACGTCCACGCCGGACGTCCCCGCCGGACGCCCCGCGCGGCGCTCAGCCCTTCCGCGCCGCCGCCGTGGCCCGCCGGTTCGCGCGCTTGACCGCCTCCACCAGCTCTTGCTTGTCCATCGACGACCGGCCGGGCACGTCGAGCCGCTTGGCCAGCTCGTACAGGTGCTTCTTGCTCGCGTTGGCGTCCACGCCCTCGTGCGTCGCCCCGCGCCGCCGAGGCGGTCCGCCCGCCGAGCGCTGGTCGGACGGCCCGGTGCGCTGCTTGCGCTCCCAGTGGTCGCCGACCTTCTCGTAGGTCCGCTTGAGCGCCGCGAACGCCGTGCGGTGCGCCCGCTCGCCCTCCCCGTACTGCTCGACGGCGCTGTCGTGCGCCTTCGCCCACGTGCGCTGAGCCCCCTGCGGGGAGCGGGTGATCGTGTCGGGCATCTCCTGGCGTGCGGGCACGGCGTACCTCCCTGGTTCGCTGGAACCGGTCGGGTACCCGCCCCCGCGCGGGTCATGCCGGGTCCACAGTGGACCCCTCGTCGGGTGGTCCGCCGTCGCGCACCACGACCACCTGCCCGGTGTGCTCCAACCGGTACCCGACGCCGCGCACCGTCGAGATGAACCGCGCCGCGTCGCCGAGCTTGCGCCTGATCCGCCGGATGTGGACGTCCACCGTCCTGGTGTCCACCACGGGGCTGGCGCCCCACACCCGGTGCATCAGCGCGTGCCGCCGGTGCACCCGGTCGGGGTGCTCGCACAGGTGCAGCAGCAGGTCGAACTCCAACCTGGTCAGCTCGACGCGCTCGCCCCGGTGCAGGACCCGCCGGGAGTCGGCCAGCACCACCAGCGCGGGCTCCCGCCGGGCGGGCTCGACCGCCCGTACCTCCACCTCGGCCCCCGGCAGCTCCAGCGCGGAGCGCAGCGCGTCGGCCAGCCGCCGCGCCATCTGCTCGGGGCCCGTCACGCGGATGCTGATCGTCACGTCGACGCTCGTGGCCTCCGGGACCAATCCACCCACCCCCACAGCGTGATCGGATCAGTCCGCGCGGGCCGGGGTCAACGAGGTCCACCCGATGAGACCTGTCGGCGCGCGGGTGGAGCCGTTCCCGGAGCGCGCGGGACCGAACCCGCGGGGGAACCCGAGCGGCGGGGCGAGCGCCGCACGGGGGACAACCGGGTGATCCGGTGATCGTCCCACCGGCCCACCAACCGGTAGACCGGTTCACCCGCACCGGTGCTCCTCTCCGTCGCTTTGCGGCCACCTGGCACCAGCGCGACCACGACCCGCAACCGGTCGGCCCCCGCACGCGGTCCGATCAGCGCATCGCAGGTCACGCATACAGCTAACCCCCGTGAACGGGTGCTGGTGCTTGTCCTGATCGGGCGGACGGTTGTACGGTGCGCAACTTCCCCTTGGCGTTAGCGGAGACCCGGTTCGGGATGCCCGCGGAGAACGCCCGCAAGTTCCAGCAGGTGGCGGCCCAGCAGAACCTCGTCATCGACGTCCGCGCGACCAACCAGCACGCCGTGCCGTGGCTGCGCGCCGGGGCGCTCCCCAAGCCCGAGGCCATCAAGGCCAAGACCATCGACGAGCGCGACGTGCGCCTCGGCGCCAGGCCCCGCCACCTGGGCCTGGTCGGCTTCTTCGACCCGATCGAACCCCGCCGCGACCGCTCCGAGGCCGTGCTGAAGCGGTTCGCCATGCGCAGGGCCGAGTACGACGCGCTCGGCCCGAAGATGGCCGTGCTCGCCGAGCGCGGCGAGTACTTCGTCCGCGACGGCGTCGTGCACGGCCACGACCGCGAGGGCAGGGTGCAGCCGGTCACCGGCGACCACGACGTGTTCGACATCCGCGGCGCGGGCGGCGGCGAGATCAGCGACGAGCGCTACTGGCGGGCCGTGGACACCATGATGTCCCTGGACATGGGCGTCACGCACGGTGCGCACATGATGTGGAAGCCGGTCACCGAGGGCGACCGCGCCATCTTCGAGTCGATCGCCCGCGACGGCAGCCCCAAGCTCAGGTTCCACCCCGACGGCTCGCTGTCCTCGGGCGACTTCCGACCGGTCGGCTCCACCGGGTACCGCCCCGACCACCTGCCCCTGGGCGCGAGCGCGATCACCAGGCCGGAGGGCGCCGCGCGCCCCCACGTCGCGCTCGCGGGCGTCGGGAGC
>NZ_JBQGCX010001433.1:0-5972 GCF_052038725.1 Actinosynnema sp. | reverse complement strand
GACCCGGTTGAGCGCACCCTGCAGGGCGACCACGTCGACGTCGCCGACCAGCTCGGCGGCGCTGACGATGTTGTAGGCGGCGTTGGCGGCGGGCTCCAACTGGCACAGGAACCACAGCTGGCGCTGCGCCGGGGCGGCGGGCAGCACGAAAAGGCCGGTGTAGTCGCGGGCCGGTCCACCGCCGACCCCGCCCACGTACGACGAACTGCTCATCGCGGTCCCTCCCCGGTCAGCGCGCGCTCGACGGTGGCCAGCACGTCGGCCTCGTGCTCCTGGACGAAGAAGTGGCCGCCGGGGAAGTCCGCGACCCGGCAGTCCCGGCTCGTCAGCGCCGACCACCCCCGGCTGCCCTCGACGGTGACCTGGGTGTCGTCGGCGCCGCGCAGCACCAGCACGGGGGTCTCCAGCGGTGGTCCCGGCCGGTGGACGTAGGTCTCGGCGAGCGCGAGGTCGGCGCGCAGGCTGGGCAGCATGAGGTCGACCAGGGCCGGGTAGGCCAGCGCCTCGGGGTCGAGCCCGCCGGTGGCGGCCAGCCACGCGATGAGCTCGTCGCGCGGCAGGTCGTGGGCGCGGTCGAACTCCACCGCCTGCGGCGCCTCGCAGCCCGCGACCACGAGCAGCGCGGGCGGCGGGAAGCCGGACGCGCGCAGCCCCCTCGCGAGCTCGAAGGCGATGAGCGCGCCCGCGCTGTGCCCGTAGAGGGCGTAGCGGCGGTGGGTGCGGGAGCCGACGACGGGCACCAGGGCGTCGACCAGCTCGGCCAGGTCTGCGATCGCGGGCTCGTCGAGCCTGCGCTCGCGGCCGGGCAGCAGCACCGCGGACACGCGCACCGACGTGGCCGCGCGCTGCCAGCCGTGGAAGGTGGCGCCCCCGCCGCCCGCGTGCGGGAAGCACAGCAGCTCGCACACCGGGTCCGCCGGGGTGTCCGAGGAGGCGAACCACCTGGACCTGGCGTGTGCTGGCAGCACGGCTGACCTCCGCGTCGGTGGTGGGACCCGAGCTGGTCCGGAGGCGCGGCGGCACCCTCGGGTGCTGTCTGGGCCGCGGTGGTTCTCCGGCTGGCCGCGGTGGGCGGGCCTGGCGCGATCGGGGCTCTTCATCCTTACCAGCAGCGGAGGTGGGCACGTCAACCCTGGTGCGCCGAGGTGAGAGGGGGTGGGGAGACGAGTGAGACCGCCCCGAGAGACCGGCTTCGGCGGGTGAGAGCGCCGCGAGAGTCGGGCTACCTAGATTCGTCCACTGTCCACACCTGCGCACGAGCCGTCCTGCCCCCGCAGGCGGAGGGAGCTCTCCGATGTCGTCCTCGCGCACCCTGGTCCACGTCCTGCTCGACCACGCCTCGGAGCGCGGCGACCAGGTCGCCTACGAGTTCCTGCACGACGACGGGCGCGTGTCGGCGATGACCTACGGGGAGCTGGTGGGCCGCGCGGCCTCGGTGGCGGGGCGGGTGCGGGCGGCGGGGGCGGACGGGCCCGCACTGCTGCTGTTCCCACCGGGGCTGGACTTCGTGGTGGCGGTGTGGGGGTGCCTGCTGGCGGGAGTGCCCGCGGTGCCCGCCTACCCGCCGCTGCTGGGGCCCGCCGAGCGGGTGACGGAGCGCTTCGCGCGGATGCTGGACGACTCGGGCGCCTCGGTGCTGCTGGCCGACCCGCTGGTGCTCGGCGTGCTGGGAACGCCGGACGCGGGCGTGCCCGCGCCCACAGCGATCACCCTGGAGGGCTTGGAGGTCGCCTCACCGGACCTGGACCGGTTGCCGCGCCCGGACGACGTCGCCCTGGTGCAGTACACCTCGGGCAGCACCAGCGCGCCCAAGGGCGTCGTGCTGGAGCACCGGAACCTGGTGGCGAACGTGGAGGCCATCAGCGAGGTCTTCGCGCTCGACCGGACCACGCGGGCGGTGTCCTGGTTGCCCCCGTACCACGACATGGGCCTGATCGGCTTCATCCTGACCCCGGTCCACGGCGGTTTCCCGGTGCGGCTGATGTCGCCGGTGACGTTCCTGCGCGACCCGCTGCTGTGGCTGCGCCAGATCAGCGAGCTCGGCGTCACCCACACCGGCGGCCCGAACTTCGCCTACGACCTGTGCGCGCGTCGGGCGGGGGACGAGGACCTCGGCGACCTGGACCTGAGCAGTTGGCGGTTGGCGTTCAACGGGGCGGAGCCGATCCGCCCGGCGACGCTGTCCCGGTTCACCGCCCGGTTCGCGGCGCACGGGTTCCGGGGGCGTTCGTTCCTGCCGTGCTACGGGCTGGCCGAGGCCACGCTGATCGTCACCGGCAGGCGGTGGTCGCCGTCGGACGGGCTGGTCGACGGCCGGGTCGACTGCGGGCCGGTGGTGCGCGGGCACCGGCTGGCCGTGGTCGACCCGGACACCCTGGCGCCGCGGCCGGACGGCGTCGAGGGGGAGCTGCTGCTGGCGGGGCCGAGCGTCACGCGCGGGTACTGGAACGACACCGGGGTCGCCGAGGAGGAGCTGTTCGCGGAGCTGGACGGCGAGCGGTACCTGCGCACCGGCGACCTCGGGCTGCTGCGCGCGGGCAACCTGGTGGTGACCGGCAGGCGCAAGGACGTGCTGATCCAGCACGGGGTCAACCACCACGCGCACGACCTGGAGGCCGCCGCGACGGCGGTGGCGGGCGTGCGGCCGACCGCGGCGGCGTTCACCGGGGCCGAGGAGGAGGTGGTCGTGGCGGTCGAGGTCGCGGCGAACGCGGACGCCGACGCCGTCTCCTCCGGGGTGCGCGAGCGCGTGCTGGCCGCGACCGGTGTCCGGGTGGACGCGGTGGTGCTGTGCGCGCCGCGCAGCATCCCCCGCACCACGAGCGGGAAGGTGCAGCGGTCGCTGGCGCGGTCCCGGTTCCTCGGCGGCGAGCTGTCCGGTCGGGTGGTGGTGGCCGAGGCCGCGCCCGCGGCGGACGACTCGGCCGTCGTGGCGTTCTTCGCGTCGGTGTTCGCCGTGGTGTGCGAGGTGCCGCGGTGCGGTCCCGAGCAGACCCTGAGCAGCATCGGCGGCGACTCGATCCGGGCGGCCGAGATCGCCGCGGTGACCGAGGACGCCCTGTCGCTGGCGGTGCCGGTGGAGGTCGTCCTGGACGCCCAGTCCCCGAGGGAGCTGACCGCGCGGCTGACCGCGCTGTGGGCGGCCGAGGGCGTCGACGAGGCCGATGTGGTGGCGCGCCTGAGCGCGGTGTAGGCCGGGGCGCCCGCGACGGGGCCCTCGGGACGCGCCCGGTCCCGCCGCGGGAACGCGCGGGGACGGTGGCGCGCGGCCTGCGGTCCGCTCGACGGCGCGATTCGCGGTCGCCCCGACGGGCCGGGCGACCGGGTGCACCGCACCGGGGAACCGGTGCGCGGGATGGGCGTGGCGGGCCGGGGTTCGACGGCCGGGAGCTGTCGACCCCCTCTTCCCACCGCCACCACGACACGTCTGATTCGGAGGGGCCGGTCCAGTGAGTGACACAGCGCACGGCAGGAGCACCGCGGCACGGCTGGTCGAGCGCTGGCGCGCGCGTCGCGCCGCCCCCGGCCCCGACTTCTCGGTGACCCCGGCGCAGCTCGGGCTGCGCCTCTTCGAGGAGATCCACCCCGGCACGGCGGCCAACGTGCTGTCCTTCGTCGCCGAGGTCGGCGGAACGCTCGACCTGGACCGGCTCGGCGACGCGCTGGCCCGGCTGTCCGAGCGGCACCCGGTGCTGCGGGCGGTGTTCGCCCCCGGAGCGGCCACCTGGTCGCCGCTGCCGGGGCCGGTCGGGCTGGAACTGCGCGCGTCCGCCTCCCGCGACGACGCGCTCGACGTGGCACGACGAGTGGCGGCCGAGCCGGTGGACCTGGCGGTGGGGCCGCCGTGCCGGGTGGTGGCGCACCGGCACCCGCGCGGCCTGCTGCTGCAACTGGTGGCGCACCACGTCGTGGCTGACGGCTGGTCCCTGGGCGTGTTCCTGGGTGAGCTGTGCGCGGCGTACGCGGGCGCGGAGCTGCCGCCCGCCGGGATCGCCCAGCCCGCGGCGAAACCGGTGTCCGAGGCGGACCTGCGGTACTGGCGCGATGCGCTGGCCGGGGCGGTCCCGGTGGGGCTGCCCACCGACCGGCCGCGCTCGGCGCGGCGCAGGTTCGGCTCGGCGGGCGTGCCGGTGGCTGTCGACGGGACGACGGCGAGTGCGGTGGCGGGGTTGGCGGCCGAGGAGGGCGCCACCCCGTTCATGGTGCTGCTGACGGCGCTGCACCTGGTGCTGGCGCGCACGACCGGGCGAGAGGACCTCGTGGTGGGCTCGGCGATGGCGACGCCGGAGCGGCACGCGGCCCCGACCGCCGTGGGACCGCTGGTGACCATGGTGGCACTGCGCACCGACGGTTCGGGCGCCCGCACGGGCCGGGACCTGCTGCGGGCGGTGCGAGCGACCTGCCTGGGAGCCTACGGCCGCGCGCACGTGCCGTTCGAGGACGTCGTGGCGCAGGCGGGAGCCGGGCGCGAGTCGGTGTTCGACGTGCTGCTCGTGCTGCAACCGGCACTGCCCCGGTTCGAGCTGGACGGGCACGAGGTGCGCCCGGTGGCGCTAGCCCCCTCGGGGGTGCGGCACGACCTGGAGCTGTACCTGTGGCAGGCGGAGGACGGCCTGTCGGGGACGCTGGGCTACGACCCGGACCTGTTCGACGAGGTGACGGCGAGGACCTTCGCGCGACGCCTGGGCAGGGCGGTGGCGTCGCTGGTGGCCGCCCCGGACGCGGACGTGGCGGAGCTGGAGGTGCGCGCCCCGGAGGAGTTGGCGGCGCTGGCGCGGTGGGCGAGCGGACCACCGGTGGCGGAGTCGGGGCTGTGCCTGCACGAGCTGGTGGAGTCCCAGGTGGACCGCACCCCCGACGCCACCGCCCTGCGCACCAACGAGGAAACCCTCACCTACGCCGAACTCGACCAGCGCGCCAACTCCCTCGCCCACCACCTCATCACCACCCACCACACCCGACCCGGCGACCTCATCGCCGTCTGCCTGCCCCGCACCGCACACCTGATCACCACACTGCTCGCCATCCTCAAAACCGGCGCCGCCTACGTCCCCCTCGACCCCCACTACCCCGCACAACGCACCAACCACCTCATCACCGACTCCAACGCCACCCTCCTGATCACCACCTCGCAGCTCGACCCCGGCGATCGGCCGGTGGTGCTGGTCGACGCGCTGGAACCGACGCGTCCCGCGTCCCGCACCGGGCTCCGGCTCTCCCCCTCGGGTCTGGCTTACACGATCTACACCTCGGGTTCGACCGGCCGTCCCAAGGGCGTGATGATCGAACACCGGCAGACCACCGCCATGCTCACCTGGGCGCGCGACACCTTCCCACCCGAGGTCGTGGCAAGGACGCTGGCCTCGACGTCGATCTGCTTCGACCTGTCGGTCTTCGAGATCTTCGCCCCGCTGACGACGGGCGGGACGGTGGTGCTGGCCCCCGACAACGCGCTCGACCTCATCCACCACCCCGACGCCTACCGGGACGTGACCCTGATCAACACCGTGCCCTCGATCGCGAGCGAGCTGCTGGCCGCGAACGCCCTGCCCCCGCAGGCCCGCACGATCAACCTGGCCGGGGAAGCGCTCTCACCCAAGCTGGTCACCGAACTGCTCGCCCTGCCGACCGTCAGCACCGTGAACAACCTCTACGGCCCCAGCGAGGACACCACCTACTCCACCCACGCGATCACCACCCCCAACGACCCCAGAACCCCCATCGGACGCCCCGTCCACGGCACCACAGCACACGTGCTCGACAACCAACTCAACCCCGTCCCCCTCGGAACCATCGGCGAGCTCTACCTCTCCGGCGCAGGCATCACCCGCGGCTACCACAACCAACCCGCCACCACCGCCGAGAAATACCTCCCAGCACCCAACGGACAACGCCTCTACCGCACCGGAGACCTCGCCCGCTGGCGCACCGACGGACAACTCGACTACCACGGACGAACCGACAACCAAACC
>NZ_JBQGCX010001432.1:0-8143 GCF_052038725.1 Actinosynnema sp. | reverse complement strand
GGCTGGACGCGGTGGCCGCGTGGCGGGACGCCGAGCCGTTCGCCGGGGTCGCGCTGCGGCTGCCGGAGGCGGTGGACCCGGCACGGGCCCGCGCGCTGGCGGCGAAGGCCCGTGACGGGGCGAGGCCGCGGGTGTCGGCGGCGCGCGAGGGCGAGCGCGGCGCGGCGGACAGGGTGGCCGGGCTGCGGGCGTCGATCGACGAGCGGGACGCGGAGCTGACCGGGCTGCGGGGCGGGTCGGAGCGCGCGCCCGACGCCGCGCGGTTCACCGGCGGCGCGCGGGACGTGGGCGCCGGGGCGCCGTTCTACCGGCTGGTCGACTTCAGGGCCGGGGTGGACGAGGCGGAGCGGGCCGGGCTGGAGGCGTCGCTGGAGGCGTCCGGGCTGCTGGACGCCTGGGTGCCCGGCGACCCCGCGCTCGCGGCGGTGGGCGGGGCGCGCGGCGAGGTGTTCGCGGTGCCGGGCGAGGCGGTGGTCGGGGCGTCGCTGGCCGACGTGCTGGAGCCCGCCGTCGAGCCGGGGTCGCCGGTGTCGGCGGAGCTGGTCGGGGCGCTGCTGGCCTCGGTGTCGCTGGCCTCGGGATCACTGGCCTCGGGGTCGCTGGCCTCGCCGGGTTCCGGCGCTTCCGGGGCGGTCTCGGCGGACGTCGACGGCGGGTGGCGGGCCGGGGTGCTCGTTGGCCGGTGGGGCAAGCCCGCCGCCGAGTTCATCGGCGCGGGCGCGCGGGAGGGCGCGCGGCGGCGGCGGATCGCCGAGCTGGAGGAGCGGCTGGCGGGCCTGCGCGAGGAGCTGGGCGCGGCCGAGGCCGAGGCGGTGGCGGCGCGCGAGCAGGTGCGGCGGTGGGAGTCGCACCTGGAGCGGTTCCCCGCCGACCGCGACCTGGTGGCCAGGCACGGCCGGGTGCAGGCCGCGCAGGAGGGCGCCGAGCGGGCCGGGCGCCGGGTCGGCGAGCTGGAGGAGGAGCTGGGCCGGGCGCGGGCGCGGGACGCGGCGGCGCGGGCCGAGGTGGTGCAGGAGGCTGCGGCGGCCGGGCTGGTCGCCGAGACCGAGGCGCTGCGGCAGGCGCAGCAGGCGGCCTCCGACGCGCAGCGCACCGCCGACCGGCTCGGGGACGTGCTGCGCAGGCAGTGCGGCGGGACGCTGGCGGACCTCGCGGACGCGGCGCACCGGTACCGGGCGGCCGAGCAGGACCGGGTGGCGGCCGAGCAGGACGCCGAGGAGCGGTGCTCGGACTACGCGGCCCAGGCGGCGACGCTGACCGAGCTGGCGGGCGCGGTGGGCGGTGAGGCGCGCGAGGTCGCCGACCAGCTCGCCGCGCTGGAGGCCGGGCGGCGCACGACCCGCGAGGACCTGCGGGAGATGCGGGAGCAGGTCGCGGAGGCGCGGGAGAGGGCGGCGAAGCTGGAGGCCCAGCTGGACGCGTCCGCCGAGCAGCTGGCCGGGGCGCGGGAGGGCGCGGGGCGGGCCGAGGAGCAGTTCCTGGCGGCCGTGCGCGCGCCGGGCGTGCTCGTGGCGGCACTGCCGGAGGCCGGGCCCGAGTGGGAGCCCGCGCGGGTCAGGGAGGCGCTGGCCGGGATCGACCGGCGGGGTGCGGGCGAGGCCACGGTGATCACGAAGTTGCAGGCGTTGCAGACCTCGCTGGCCGGGAGCCACGACATCGCCGCCGAGCAGCACGCCGGGCTGCTGACGGTGACGGTGACCGGCGAGGAGGGCGCGCGGCCGGTGGCGCTGGCGGCGCGGCAGGTGACGGCGAGGCTGGCCGAGCAGCGCGGGTTCCTGGACGAGCGGTACCAGACGATCTTCGCGGACTACCTGATCCGGGACCTGGCGGAGTGGCTGCGCGGGCAGGTCGCGGTGGCCGAGGACCTGTGCAGGCGGATGAACGAGGTGCTCGGGAAGGCGCGGTCCAGCCAGGGCGTGCACGTGAAGCTGGCGTGGAAGCCGTCGGCCGCGCTGGACGAGGGCACGCGGGACGCGCTGGCGCTGGTGCGGCTGCCCTACGCGGAGCGCGACCCGGAGCAGGACGCGACGCTGCGGCGGGTGTTCACCGAGCGGATCGAGCAGGAGCGGGACGCGCACAGCGGCAGCTACGCCGAGGTGCTGTCGCGGGCGCTGGACTACCGGACCTGGCACCAGTTCACGGTGACCGTGGCCGACACCGGCCCGGACGGCGGGCCTCGGGAGCGGCGGCTGCGGCAGCTGTCGTCGGGCGAGACGCGGCTGATCTCGTACGTGACGCTGTTCGCGGCGGGGGCGGCGTTCTACGACGCGGTGAGCGGGGAGTTCTCGCCGCTGCGGCTGGTGCTGCTGGACGAGGCGTTCGAGCGGCTGGACGACCCGACCATCGCGCGGATGCTGGGGCTGCTGGTGGACCTGGACATGGACTGGGTGATCACCTGGCCGTCGGGGTGGGGCGTGTCGGACAAGATCCCGAGGATGCACATCTACGACGTGCTGCGGCCCAAGAACGGGCGCGGGGTGGCCTGCACGCAGACCACCTGGGACGGGGCCGGGCTGGACCGGGTCGACCCGTAGGCGGGCCGGGGGTGGCCGGGTCCCGGCCGCCCCCCGGCGCTCGTCACGCCGCGGCGTGCTCGACCCCGGCGCACCACACGCGGGTGATCGCGCGGGCGCCCGTGACGTCGGCGGGCGGGTCGCCGTCGACCAGCACCAGGTCGGCGCGCAGGCCGGGCCGGACCGCGCCCAGGTCGGGCAGCCCCAGCAGCTCGGCGGGACGCGCGGTGGCGGCGTCGAGCGCCTCGGCCGGCGTCAGGCCCGCCGCCACCAGCGGCTCCAGCTCGTGGTGCAGCGACGGGCCGTGCTCGGGGCCGAACGGGACGGCGGGCCGGTCGTTCGCGTCGGTGCCCGCCAGCAGCGGCACGCCCGCGCGGTGCAGCGCGCCCGCGCTCGCCAGGGTCCCCGCGGACGTCCGCTGCGCGCCTCCTCCACCATCGTCAGCGTCGGCGCCACGACCCGGCCCGCCTGCGCCGCGACCGGGGCCGGGCCGGGGGGCGCGCCCGGCGGCAGGTGGGTGAGCACGTCCCCGCCCGCCTCGGCGGCGACGACGGCGGCGTGGTCGGCGGTGTGGGCCACGACTAGCAGGCCGCGCGCGTGGGCGGCGGCGACCAGCGCCGCGACCGCGGGGACCGGCACGAGGTCGCCCTCCAGGACGACCTTCAGGTGGTCCGCGCCCTCGGCCAGGCGCGCGGCCACGAAGGCGTCGGCGTCGGCCGGGCCCGCCACCTCGGCGTCCGGCGGGAAGCCGGGGACGCGGGTGCGGTGGCCGCCGGGGGTGGCTGCGGGGACGCCCGCCGTGCGGGTCTCGGGCTGGCCGGGGAGCGACCGGAGGGCGTCCACGGCGGTGATCGGGAACGCGGCCACGTCCAGCGCGGTGGTGGCGCCGTGGTCGCGCAGGGCGGTCAGCTGGGCCTCGGTGGTGACGTGGACGTGCGCGTCGACCAGGCCGGGCAGCAGGACCGCGCCCCGCGCGTCGACCACGCGCACGCGGGTGATGGCGGTGCGCACGAAGCCTCCAAGCCCCGGCGCAGGGGTGACGCGCTCACCGGGGCCATCTGCCTCGCGCCCCTGGAGGAGCTGGCCCGCACCGGGCTGGAACCGCTGGCCTTCGACCGGATCGCGGCCGTCGCGGGCGCGGGCGAGGCCTCGCTCTACCGCCGGTGGGCGACCCCGGCGGAGCCGGTGCCTGCCGCGCTGACCGATCCGCTCACCGGGTTCGGCGAGCCGACCCCAGAGCCGGCTGCGGGAACGCTGCGCGGGGACCTGGTGGAGCTGCTCACCGGGCTGGCGCGCGTGCTGGAGCAGCCGCACGGCCGGGCGCTCCGGCCGCTGGTCGCCCAGCGGGAGCGGCGCCCCGAGCTGCACGCGCGGGTCGTGGCGCTGGTCTGGAGCCGAGGCCTCGGCTGCTGCTGCGCGCGGCGGAGCGGGGCGAGGCGGACCCGGCGGCGGTCACGCCAGGGGTGGCGGCGGTGGGGCCGAGGCTGGTGCTCACCGAGCACGACCACCGGGGACCGGTGTCCGCCGCCGAGGCGGGGGGCGATCGTCGACGAGGTGCTGCTCCCGCTGGCCGCGCCCCGGAAGCGCGCCTAGCGGGCCGCCGCCCGGCCGACGGGCGGCGCGCTCGCGGCCACCCCGCCGCTCGCCAGGAAGTCCGCCACCGGCAGGGTCGCCGCGCCCAGCGCCACCGACTCCGCGCCCAGCTCCCCCAGCACCACCTCGACCTGCTCGAACGAGCGGCGCAGGGCGTGCGCGCCCGCCTCGGCCCGGATCTCGGCCAGGAACCGCTCGCCCAGCAGCAGCCCGGCCCAGCCGCCCACGACCACGCGGGTCGGGTTCAGCAGGTTGACCAGGTTGCCGATGCCCAGGCCCGCGTAGCGGACCGCCTCGGCCAGGACCCGCTCGGCCTCCGGGGTGCGGGCGGCCAGCAGGGAGCGGAAGGCCCGCTCCTGGTCCTCGGCCACGGTGTCCCCGGCCACGGTGTCCCCGGCGTTGTCCTCGTCGGCGGTGTCCCCGACGGTGCCCCCGGCGGTGCCCCCGGCGGTGCCCCCGTCCACGTTGTCCCCGTCCGCGTTCAGCGCGAGCGCCCGGTGGCGGTCCACCAGCGACCCGGCGCCCAGGTACGCCTCCAGGCAGCCGTGGGCGCCGCACCGGCACCGCGCGCCGTCCAGCGCCACGGTCGTGTGCCCCCACTCCCCCGCGCCGCCGAACGCGCCCCGGTACGGCGCGCCCGCCACCACGACGCTGGCGCCCACGCCGGAGCCGATCAGCGCCACCACCACGGTGGGCGCGCCCCGGCCCGCGCCGAACCACGCCTCGGCCTGGCCGAGGGTGTTGGCCCCGTTGTCCAGGTGCAGCGGCACGTCCAGCCCGGCCCGGAGCAGGCGCTCCAGCGGGGCGCCGTGCCAGCCGATGGTCTGGGCGTGCACCACCCCGCCGTCCACGGAGCCGGGCACGCCGACGCCCACGCCCAGGACCGGGCCGGGCGCGCCCGCGTCGTCCAGCACCCGGCGGACGCCGCGCAGGACGCAGGCGGCCACGGCCTCGGGGGTCAGCGGGCGGGGCGCGGGCAGCTCGATGCCCGCCAGGCGCTCCAGGGTGAGGTCGAACGCCTCCACCAGCACGTGCGTCTCGCCCACGTCCACGCCGACGACGACGCCGCGCGCCGGGTCGACCCGCAGCAGCACGCGGGGGCGACCGCCGTCGGACTCGACCTGGCCCGCCTCGACCACGGTGCCCTCGCCGATCAGCTCGCCCACGACGGTGCTCACGGAGGCCTGGCTCAGGCCGGTGAGGGTGGCGATCTCCTGCCTGCTGCGCGGTCGGTCGAAGTACAGGGTGCGCAGGACCCGCGCCCGGTTGCCCGCGCGCAGGTCGCGCACGGTCAACTTGCGTTGCACGGCTGGCCCCTTTCGGCAGTGGGCAGAACGGTACCGGCAACCGCGCCGCCCCCACGCCACCAGCGTTGTGGTCCACACCCACGTGCCCGATTTCCCGCGAGCGGTCGGGCGCACCCCCGACAATGCCGAAGCCGCCCCGCCCCACCGGGGACGGGACGGCTTCCGGGCAGTGCACCGGCCGGGCGCGCGCCGCCCGCGACGAGCGCGGCGGAGCGCGTCCGGGAGCGCGGTCAGCCGCCTGCCGCCACCCAGGACTGGATCATCCGGTAGGCGATCGACGCGCCGGGCGCGAGCAGCAGGTCCGGGACGCTGCCCGGCTCGGCCAGCGCCTTCGCCACGACCGACCGCTCGACCCACTTGGCCTCGGCGATCTCCCCGTCGGCGGGCGCCAGCGGCGTGCCGGGGTCGGCCACCGCGTGGAAGGCCACCATCAGCGACCTCGGGAACGGCCACGGCTGGCTGCCCAGGTAGCGGATGTCGGACACCCGCACCCCGACCTCCTCCAGCACCTCGCGGCCCACGCAGGACTCCAGCGACTCGCCGGCCTCGACGAACCCGGCGAGCACCGAGTACCGCCCCTCCGGCCAGCCCTCGCCGCGCGCCAGCAGCACCCGGTCCGCGCCGTCGTGCACCAGGCAGATCACCGCGGCGTCGGTGCGCGGGTACTCCTCGCGCCCGCACGCCGAGCACTCCCGCGCCCAACCGGCCTTGACCGACCCGGTGGCGCCGCCGCACACCGCGCAGAACCGCGCGGAGCGGTGCCAGTGGAACAGCGCCACCGCCGAGGTGAACAGGCCCGCGCCGGTGTCGTCCAGCAGGGCGCCCACGGCGCGCAGGTCGAGCCACTCGGGCTCCTCGCCCAGCTCGCCGCCGAACCAGGACCGCCCGCGCGTGGCGGGCGCCGAGACGTCGGTCTCGTCGTCGGCCAGCGGCACCGCCCAGTGCGGGACGCCCTCCTCCTCGCCGAGGAAGACCGCGTCGTCCGGCGGGGTGTCGCCGAACTCCGGGGCGGGCCGCCGCACCAGCAGCTTCCCGCGCCCGCCGACCTGGGCCCGCCCCTTGCGGTCGATCACGAGCACCTTCGCCTGCGGCCACCCGGCGCGCAGCCGCTCGGCGTCGCCGCGCAGCGGCTCCGACCGGTCGACCGTGAACCGGGACAGCGAGGGCAGCTCGACCAGCTCGAACGTCACGGGAGGACGACCCCTCCCAGCGCGCGCAGCTTGGGGGCGAGCAGCTCGGCGTCGCCGACGACGACGCCGGTGAACGAGCCGGGGCTGAAGAAGTCCAGCGCCGCCTGCGCGACCTGCTCGGTGGTGACGGCCGCCAACCGCTCCGGGTGGCTCGCGAACCACTCGATGTCCAGGTCCATGCCCGCGAGGTTCACCAGGAACGACGCGAGGCCGCCCTGCGAGGAGGTGGCGGTGAGCAGCGAGCCGACGGCGTACCGGCGGGCGGTGTCGACCTCCTCGTCGGTCGGCGGCACCATGCCGAGCTTGGCCAGCTCGTAGCGGGTCTCCATGAGCGCGGCGGCGGTGACCTCGCTGGCGGTGTCCGCGTCGACCAGCAGCGTCGCGCCGCCGGGGGTGAACTCCGGGTGCGAGCGGGCGCTGTAGGTGTAGCCCTTGTCCTCGCGGATGTTCTCCACCAGCCGGGAGGAGAAGAACCCGCCGAAGACCAGGTTGGCCAGCTGGAACGCCGGGTAGCGCTCGTCGGTGCGGGTGAGGCCGCGCCCGGCGAGCCGGATCTGCGACTGCACGGCGCCCGGCCGGTGCACGAACTTCACGTCGCCGCCCACGACCTCGGGCAGCGGGCGCAGCCGCACGGCCTCGCCGTCGCCGGTCCAGCCGGACAGGGCCTGCGCCACGGCGGCCACGGCGGCCTCCGGGTCCAGGTCGCCGACCAGCACGAGCGCGGAGCCGCGCGGCAGGACGGCGCGGGCGTGCAGCTCGCGGACCTGCTCGGGGGTGACCGCCTCGACCTCGGCGACTTCGGGCATCTCCTTGGCGAACGGGTGGTCGCCGTACAGGTGCGTCTGCAGCGCCTCGCGGGCGATCACGTTCGGCTGGGAGCGGGCGAGCCGGATGCGCTCGACCAGGCGGGCGCGCTCGCGGGCCACCTCCTCCTCGGGGTGGGTGGCCCCGGTGAGCACGTCGGCCAGCACGTCCAGGACCGTGTCCAGGCCGGAGACCAGGGCGTTGCCGCTGATCGCGAGCCGCTCCGGGTCGACGACGGCGTCCAGCTCGCCGCCGACCAGGGCCAGCTCGGTGTCCACGTCGAGCCTGCCGCGCCGGGCGGTGCCGGTGAGCAGCGTGTTCGCCAGCACCTCGGCGACGGCGCAGTGGGTCGAGCCGACCGCGCTGTCGGCCGGGTCGGCGAACGGCACGCGCAGGCGCAGCTCGACCACGGGCACCGAGGCGCGGCGCACGGCGATCACGCGCAGGCCGCTGGGCAGCGTGGTGTCGGCGCTGGCGAGGTCGGCGGCGGCCCGGTGCTCGCCCAGCTCCGGCAGCGGCCTCGGGCCGCGCTCGGTGCGGCCGATCTCCTCGGCGCTGCGGTGGGACGTCGGGGCGCTCACTCGGAACCTCCAGCGGCGGGCTTGACGGTCAGGACGGCGCGCGAGTCGGCTCGCAGCGCCTTGGCGGCGGCGGCGACCTGGTCCGCGGTGACCGCGGCCAGCTTGCCGGGCAGTTCGTACAGCAGCTCGGCGCGCCCGAACAGCAGCTCGGAGGC
>NZ_JBQGCX010001431.1:0-2892 GCF_052038725.1 Actinosynnema sp. | reverse complement strand
GGCGACGCGGCGGAGGCCGAGCGGAGGTACCGGTCGGTGTGGGCGCGGGACCGCTCGCAGGGCAGCGCCGCGTTCGGGTTGGCTCGGGTCCGGCTCGCGGGCGGCGACCCCGACGGGGCGCTCGACGTGCTCGCCCAGGTCCCCGAGGTGTCCCGGCACCGGGAGGCCGCCGCCGTCGCCGCCGTCAAGGTGCTCGCGGGCGCCGGGCGCGGGGACCAGGCCCTGCGCGCGCTGGCCGCGCTCGCCCTGGACGGGGACGCGCGTGACCGGCTCGCCGCCCACGTCCTCGACCGGGTGGACCCGTCCGGGGGAAGCGCCGACCGCGAGCGGGCTTACCGCGACCTCGCCAGGCAGGCCCGCACCGCCGCCGAGCACGGGGTCCTCGTCGACCTCGCCAACGACGTCCGACCTCGCACCACCACCTGAACCGCAGACCCAGCACCGGGGAACCGGCACCGGGGCACCGAGGGGAGAAGCGCGTGGGGTTCCGTCTCGCCGTCAGCCAGAACGAGCACGTCTCACCCGACGACGGCCAGGTCGACGCCGTCGTCTCCGTGATCGCCTCCGACCTGCGCGCCACCTCCGCCCCCGAGCTCGCCGAGGTGCTCGCCGTCGACTGCTCCGGGTCCATGGCCCACCCGCGCACCAAGATCGCCGCCGCCCGGCAGGCCACCCTGGCCGCCGTCGACGCGCTGCGCGACGGGGTGCGGTTCGCCGTCGTGGAGGGCACGCACGTCGCCCGGATGGTGTACCCGCCGGACCGCGCGCTCGTGCCCGCCGACGACCGCACCCGCGCCGAGGCCAAGGCCGCCGCGCGCAGGCTCGTCGCGGGCGGCGGCACGGCCATGGGGTCCTGGTTGGAGCTGGCCTCGGACCTGTTCGACGAGCACCCGGACGCGGTGCGGCACGCCATCCTGCTCACCGACGGCATGAACGGCGAGCCGCGCGCCCGCCTCGACGCCGTGCTCGCCCGCTGCGCGGGCCGGTTCACCTGCGACGCGCGCGGCATCGGGGACGGGTGGGCCCCGGACGAGCTGCGGCACGTCGCCGAGGCGCTGCACGGGGACGTCGACGCGGTGCGCGACCCCGGCGAGCTGCCCGCCGACTTCCGGCGGCTGATGGACGCCGCGATGGGCAAGGTCGTCGCCGACCTCGGGCTGCGGGTGCGCCTGGCCCCGCACGCGACGCTGCTGCGCGCCAGGCAGGTCGACCCGGCCGAGGTCGACCTGGTGGGCAGGCCGGAGGGGGAGCGGGCGACCCGGTTCGGGACCGGCACGTGGGGCGACGAGCGGCGGGCGTTCCTGCTGACGCTGCGGGTGGACCTGGACGGGTTCGCGGTGGGGGAGCGCAGGCAGGCCGCGCGGGTGGACCTGGTCGACGCCGCCGGGCAGCCGCTCGCGGAACCGGCGGCGGTGCTCGCGCGGTCCACGGACGACCCGCTGCGGTCCGGGGTGCTGGACGGGCAGGTCGCGCACTACACCAGGGAGACCGAGCTGGGGGAGCTGATCCTGGCCGGCTGCGAGGCCCACGACGCGGGCGACGGGCGCGGGGCCGAGGCCGCCTGGGGGCGGGCGGTGGCGCTCGCGGCGCGGCTGGGGAACGAGGCGTCGCTGCGGCGGTTGCGGTGGCTGGTGGACGTGGTGGGCGCGCCGGAGGACGGGGTGGTGCGGGTGCGGGCGGACCTCGCGGTGAAGGACATGCACATCGCGGCGCTCAGCTCGACGCGGTCCACGTGGGCGCCGGGGGCGCCCGAGCGGGAACCCGCGCCGCCCGGCGGGCCGGACGTGCGGTGCCCGGAGTGCGGGCGGGTCTCCGGGGCCGGGAGCCGGTTCTGCCCGCGCTGCCGTCACCCGTTCGAGGGGGTGGAGCGGTGATCGGGGCAGGAGCGGACCGGGGAACCGCGGGCACCCGCCGGAGCCTGCTGCGCCTGCGCGCCGCGCTCCTGCTGCTGTCCGCGCTGGCCTGCGGCGCGGTGACCGCCTCGTTCACCGGCGTCACCACCACCGCCGCCTCGGTGCGCGAGCACGCCGCCCCCGCCGTGCTCCAGGCCGCCGCCGCGCGGCACGCGCTCGCCGACGCCCACGTCGAGGCCGTCACCGCGCTCGACTCGATCGCGCGGGCGAGGGCCACGCCGGGGCTGGGCCTGCTGACCGGACCGGGGGAGGAGTACGAGAAGCGCCTCGCGCTGGCCGGGCAGTACCTCAACCAGGTCGCCGAGGACAACGTCGCCGGGCCCTCGGCCAGCGCGCGCGTCCAGCTCTCCGTGGAGCTGATCTCCGCCTACGCCGGGTGGATCGGCCAGGCGGGCGCGCACCTGCACCGGGCCCCGGACGGGCTGCTCGGCGCCACCGACCTCTGGTACGCCTCGCGCGTGCTCACCACCCCCGGCTCCGGGGTGCTCGGGCACCTCGACGAGCTGCTGGCCGACCAGCGCGCCGCGCTCGACGACCTGCTCGCGGGCACCACGACCACCGCCGCGAGCACGCTCGGCTGGCTGCTGCCGCTGCTCGCGCTGGCCGCGCTGCTGGTGGTGGCGCAGGTGCGGCTGTCCCGCCGGTTCCGGCGCACCTGGAACCCGCCGCTGCTCGCCGCCACCGCCCTCGTCGCCGCCCTCGCCGGGGTGGCGCTGTGGGGCGCGCGCACCCAGGCGCGGGTGGAGGCGGCGGCGGCCGAGGTGGTCGCGGTCGCCGAGGGGTGGCAGGGCCGCACCGACCAGGCGACCGAGCTGGCCAGGACGGGGCTGCTGGGGATGCTCGGCCCGGACTGCCCCGACGCGTGCGGGCCCACCGTCGCCGAGGTCGACGCGGCCGACCTGCCCGCGGGCGCGGCCACCCTCGCGACCGTCCCGGTCCTCACCGACCGGGCCCTCGACGCCCGCACCGAGCTGGCCGA
>NZ_JBQGCX010001430.1:0-2207 GCF_052038725.1 Actinosynnema sp. | reverse complement strand
GTTCGCCGCGCCCCGGATCTTGAACGACCCGGCGCGCTGGGCGTGCTCGGCCTTGAGCAGCACCCCCGGCAGCGACTCCAGCGCCAGCAGGGGGGTGCGCAGCACGTGCCCCTCCAGGCGGAGGGCGGCGGCCAGGACGTCGGCGCGGGAGGGGGAGGTGGTGGCGGGGGACGGTGGGGTGGGCGGCACGTCGGCGTGGCCCAGCGGGGCGAGCCGACCCGACGTGGTCGCCGCACCGAGCGCGGTGGCCCGGCCGGGCGGAGCGGACTGCCCCTGCGCGGTGGTCTGACCGAGTGCGGTGGTCTGACCGAGCGCGGTGGTCTGACCAGGCGCGCTGACCTGACTGAGCGCGGTGGTCTGACCGGGAGTGGTGGCGAGGTGCGGTGGGATGGCCCGTTCCGCCGGTTCGGCCCGGTCCGGCAACTCCGGCGGGGTGGCCCGATCCCGAGCGCCCGCCGTGCCCGCCGTGCCCGCCGTGCTCGCCGCGTTCGCCCGGACCGACCAGGCCGCGAGCCGGTTCACCGGGCACCCGCCGCGAGCGCCGCGCGGTCGACCTTGCCGCTGCGCGTGGTCGGGAAGTGGTCAAGGCGGGTGAAGCGCCTGGGCATCAGGTGCGGGGGCAGCGCGTCGGCCAGGTGGGCGCGCAGCGCCGCGTCCCGCAGGCCCGCCACCTCGCCCGTCACGTGCGCCACCAGGTAGGTGCGCTGCTGGGCGTCGGTGGCCGGGGTGACCGCCGCGCCGGTGATCGACGGGTGCGCCAGCAGCACCGCCTCCACCTCCGCCGGGTCGACCCGGTGGCCGCGCACCTTGATCTGCCGGTCGTCCCTGCCCAGGTACTCCAGCGCGCCGTCCGGTCGCCGCCGCGCCAGGTCGCCGGTGCGGTACAGGCGCTCGCCCGGCCCGCCGAGCGGGTCGGGGACGAACCGCTCCGCCGTCCCCCCCGGCCTGCCCGCGTAGCCGCGCGCCACCCCGATCCCGCCGAGGTGCACCTCGCCGACCGCGCCGTCCGGGACCTCCCGCAGCGCGCGGTCCAGCAGCCGCACGACCACGCCTTCGATCGGCCGCCCGACCAGGTCGGCGTCCTCCGGCGCCGCGGGGACCTCGTGGCGGGTGGAGGTCATGGTGCACTCGGTCGGGCCGTACTGGTTGACCAGCCTGCCCGGCAGCAGCGCCCGACCGCCCGCCGCCAGGAAGGGGCGCAGCGACTCACCGCTCGTCGCCACCAACCGCACGCCCCGCAACGCCTCGGCGGCGCCCGCCTGGCGGGACAGGAAGGTCAGGAACGACGGGGTGGTGCTCAGCACCGCGTTCACCCCGTGCGCCCGCACGGCCGCGAACAGCTCCTCGGGCCGCAGCAGCGCCGACCGGGGCAGCACCACCACGCTGCCGCCCGCCAGCAGCGGGGCGAGCGTGTCGCGGATCGACGCGTCGTAGCCCATCGGCGCCAGTTGCAGCACGACGGTGTCCGGGCCGAGGTCGTTGTCGCGCACCGCCGAGCGCAGGTACGAGCGCAGCGAGCGGCGCTCGACGAGCACGGCGTTCGGCACGCCGGTCGACCCCGAGGTGTGGCTGACGTACGCCAGCGACCGGGGGTCGGGCTCGCCCTCGGGCAGCGCCGCGCCCGGCACGTCCGGGGCGTCCACCAGCACGGTCGGGCCGGGCACGGCGAACCGCTCGGCCACCCCCGAGGCGGACACCAGCACCCGCGCCTCCGACAGCAGCGCCGCGACCCGCTTGGCGGGCAGGTCGGTGTCCACGGTCAGGAACGCGCCGTGCGCCCGCAGCACCGCCGCCATCGCGACCACCGCGTCCACCCCGCGCTCCAGCGCGATCGCGCACACCACCTCCGGCCCCACCCCGGCCGCCACGAGCGCGCGGGCCAACCGCTCCACCCGCGCCCCCAGCTCCCGGTGGGCGAGCACCCCGTCCGGGGTGACGACGGCGGGCCGCCCGCCCGGTCTCGCGGCGCCCATCACTGCCGCCCCGTCTGGTCGAAGGCCACGAACCGCAGCTCCGAGCTGTACTTCGCGCCCTCGCCGTCGGTCAGCCACGCCTGCTCCGGGTTGGGCAGCATCTCCGACACCACCAGCCGCGCCGCCGGGTCCTGCCGCGCCAGCCTGCGCACGGCCTTGGCCAGCACGTTCACGTACACCGGGCTGTCGAAGTCCACGTAGAACGGCCGGGGCTCGGCGGGCGAGACCACGAAC
>NZ_JBQGCX010001429.1:0-2524 GCF_052038725.1 Actinosynnema sp. | reverse complement strand
GCACGGCGCGGCAGCCGTCGTCCAGCGCGGTGATCTGCTTGGCCAGCACCGGCGCGGGCGCGCGGCCGATCACCGCCTCGACCTGCGCCACCGTGGCCAGCCGGTGCGGGGTGGTGGAGGTCATGCGTTGTTCTCGCAGCTCATGACACTATTGTGAGCATTAGCTCAGGTCTTGACTACTCGCTTTCCGCGCACCCACAGGAGACCCCGCGTGCCGTCCGCCGATCGACGCTTGGAGCCACGTCGCAAGCCCCGCCAGGTCCGCGCCGAGCTGACCCGCGAGCGCATCCTCACCGCCGCTGCTCACGTTTTCACCGAGCACGGGTACGCGGCGGGCACCACGAACCGCATCGCCGAGCGGGCGCGCGTGTCGATCGGGTCGCTGTACCAGTACTTCCCGAACAAGGACTCGATCCTGGCCGCGCTGCTGATCCAGCACGTGGACCGGGGGAGCTGGCCGGGGTTCGAGGACCTGGACCTGGCGCCGGGGACACTGGAGGCGCTGGTGCGGGCGCTGGTGCGCGACGCGGTCGACCACCACCGCGACGACCCGAGGCTGCTGCGGCTGATGATCGAGGAGGCTGCGGCGTCGCAGGACCTGCTGGACGCGGTGCGGCGGCACGGCGAGCTGCGGACCGGGCAGGTGCGCCAGGTGCTGGAGCGGCACCCGGACGTGCGGGTGGGCGATCCGGGCCTGGCGGCGGACCTGGTGCTGTTCACGGTGGAGATGAACACCCACAAGTTCATGGCCGCGCCGGGGGGCACGGCGGTGGAGGTGTTCGAGGAGGAGCTGGTGGCGATGGTGACCCGGTACCTGCGGGGGTGAGGGGCCCGCCCGTCCGGGGGACGGCGTACCGAAGGGGGTCACCTGCTGGGGTGCTTCCCGGACGCGGGGGCCGCGCCGCGTTCTAGGTTCGCCGTAGCCGACCTGCCCCGACGACGATTGCGAGCCCGACATGGGACCTGCCCTCCGCAGCGCGCTGGCCATTGGCACGGCGCTGGTCGCGGTGGCCGCGCTCGGCGCCGCCCCCGCGACGGCCGAGCCGCGCGGCCTGCTCGACAGCTGCGCGGCCGTGCGCAGCCTCCTGCCCGGCGCGCCGGACGGACCGTACCTGCTGCTCACCAACCGGCGGCTGCTCGGCGTGCACTGCCACGACATGGCGGGCACGCCGCGCGAGTACCTCGACCTCCCGGACACCGGCGGGACGGGCAACTTCTCGCAGTACACGGCGGGCGGCGCGTCGCCGGGGACGAGCGTGCGCACCACGTTCACCAAGCTGCGCGTGGACCCGGCGACGCTGACCGCCGACATCGGCGACCTGACCTTCGCCACGTCCACCGGCTCCCTGGCCCTCGGGGGCGCCACGGTGACGTCGATGCCCTACGCCACCGCGATGAGCTGCGACGCGACCGCGAGCGGGGTGGCGAGGATCGACCTGCGCGGCACCGCGTTCGCCGTCTCCGACACGTTCCAGGTGGGCGGTTTCGCCGCGTCGGGCACGGCCGCGCTCGCCCCCGACGGGCAGTCCGCGGACCTCACCGGCGGCGGCTACTGCGGCTGGAACGTCCCGGCGCCCGGCTTCTACAACCCGACCAACCCGCAACCGGGGATGACCGCGCTGGAGCTGTCCTGCGCGCCCGGCGGGCTGCTGCGCCCGAAGCCCTGCTTCGAGATCACCTGATCCGAGATCACCTGATCCGGGACCACCTGATCCGGGATCACCTGAGCGGAACCGGCCCCTCGGCGGGCGAGGCGCGGTGACCGGGCGCTCCCCGGTCACCGCGGCAGGCCGCCTCACTCCGCGTAGATCTCCCGGATCTGCGCGTCGAAGTCCGCGCGCACCACGTTCCGCTTCAGCTTCAGCGACGGCGTCAGGTGCCCCGACGCCTCGGTGAACTGCCCGTCCAGGACGCGGAACTCGCGGACCGCCTCGGCGCGCGACACCGCCGAGTTGCCGAGGTCCACCGCGAGCTGCACCTCCGCCAGCAGGTCCGGGTCCTCGCGGAGCTGGCGCGGCGTCAGGTCCCCCTTGCCGTTCTGGGCGGCCCAGCGGGGCAGCATCTCCTCGTCCAGGGTGATCAGGGCGGCGATGAACGGCTTCGCGTCGCCGACGACCATGCACTCGGCCACGAGCGCGTGCGAGCGGATGCGGTCCTCGATGACGGCCGGGGCGACGTTCTTGCCGCCCGACGTCACGATGATCTCCTTCTTGCGGCCGGTGATCCTGAGGTAGCCCTCCTCGTCCAGGGAGCCGAGGTCGCCGGTGCTGAACCAGCCGTCCGCGTCCAGCACGGCGGCGGTGGCCTCGGGGTTGTTCCAGTAGCCGGTGAAGATGTGCTCGCCCTTGAGCTGGACCTCGCCGTCGTCGGCGATGCGCACCGACGAGCCCGGCAGCGGCAGGCCGACCGTGCCGATCTTCTGCACGTCCGGCGGGTTCGTCGTGGTGGCGGCGCTGGACTCGGCCAGGCCGTAGCCCTCCAGCACCAGGAAGCCCAGGCCCCGGTAGAAGTGGCCGAGGCGCTC
>NZ_JBQGCX010001428.1:0-2832 GCF_052038725.1 Actinosynnema sp. | reverse complement strand
CCGGGCGCAGCGGGCGGTGCGACCGCGCGGGCGGGGCGCGTGGCGCACCGGGCGGCGGCCCTCAGGCCAGCCGCCCGGTCAGCAGTTTCGGTCAGCGGTCCCGGTCAGCGACCGGCCGCCACCACGCCCTCCAGGGCGCTGGTGAGGCGCTGGGCGTTCGCGGGCGCGAGCACCAGCCACGGGCCGTCGCGGCGGACCAGGTAGCGGCCCTCGCCGGTGTCCAGCCAGGACACCGCGCCGCCGGTGGGCCGCAGGTAGCCCGCCCGGTTGCGGGCGATCACGGCGACCTGGCCGCCGCCCCTGCGGGAGATCACGGCGCGCAGCAGGGTGTTCGCCTCCGGCTCGCGCACGCCGACCGACCGCAGCGCCTCCAGGAAGCCCTCGGCCCCGTCCACCCGCCCGGCCTCGCCCGCGGCGAGGTAGTCGGTCCAGCGGACGCTGACCGAGCGGCCGGAGCCGGTGGGGGCGGCGGGCAGGGTCGCGATGGTCTTGGTGGCGAGCGCGGTGGCGTGGAACGAGGTGAGCTGGACCTGGCCCGCCGCGCGGGCGGCGAACGCGCCGTGCCACGCGGCGGTGGCCAGACCGCGCCCCTGGTCGCCGCCCCTGGAGAACACGACCTCCAGGCCGATCTCGTACTCGCCGAGGCCGCGCAGGATGTCGTGCAGCTGCTCGTCGGGCCGCTGCACGGTGCCGAGCCCGCGCCCCGCGAGCGCGCGGGACGCGGACTCGACCAGACCGGCGCGCTCCGCCTGGGTGTGGCCGTAGTGCCTGACGCCGAGCGGCACCGGGACGTCCGGACCGTGGACCGACTGCCAGAGCAGGAAGAACTCCTGCTCGCTCAGCCGGAAGACGCGCTCGGTCACAGGCCGATCACCGGGGGGGCTGCCTTGCGGTCGACGCCGAAGACGTTCTCGTCGTCCTCCAGGTAGTCCGGCCGGTTGCGCGAGTCGTTGCCGCCGCCGCCCATGCCCGCCGCCATCGGGGGCGGCGCGGCCATCGGCGTGGCGCCGATCATGCCGTGCTGCGGGGTGACCGCCTTGGACGCCTGGAACTGGCTGGTCACGCCACCGGGCGAGCCGGAGGCGCCGTGGCCGGAGCCGATGTTCGCGGACGAGCCGCCCGCGCCGATCGGGGTCGCGCCCAGGGGGCTGCCGCCGGACCCGCCGGAGGAGCCGGAGCCGGACGACGGGACGCGCCCGCGCGCGAAGACCCCGCCGCCACCGCCGTAGCCGCCCGCGCCGCGTCCCGCGCCCGCGGGCATCCGCCCGGCCGAGCCACCCTGCTGGCGCTGCCGGTCCGCGCTGCTCTGGCCGGTCGTGGCGGCCGGGTTGACCACGGCGGAACCGCCTGCGCCCGCCGGGCCGTCCGCCGTCGCGCCGCCCGGCGCGAGCGGGGCCTGGGCGCCGGGGGTCGGGGTGGCGACCGGGTTCACCGGGGCGCTGAAGCTGGGGACGGTCAGGTCGACCGCGTAGGAGTTCTGCTGGAACATCGCCATGACCTCGGCGGCCTGGCGGTGCGTGGCGTCCGCGACGGCGGTCGTCTCGGCGGCCGGGGCGGCGACGGTGTCCAGGCCCGCGAACGACTCGGGCGTGGTGGTCGTGCGGCGCAGCGCCGAGCCGAGCGTCGACGAGCCGGTCAGCGCGGACTCGGCGGTCGAGGTGGCCGGGACGTCCGCGCCGCGCGCGATCGCCGACGGGACGAGCGCCTGGTCGGCGCCGGGCGCGACGGCGGCGGGCAGCGTCGGCGGCACGGGCGCGGGCATCTGCTCGCGCGCGGTGACGACGTGCTGGATCTCCTCGTTGATGCAGGTGGCGACGTTGTCGGCGTGGTCGCTGGTGTTCTGCGCCCACTTCATCACCGACTCGAGGCCCTCGCGGGCGCGGTCGGCGGTCTCGCCCTCCCACGCCTGGCTGGACTGGTTGATCGCCTTGACGAGCAGGTCGCGGACCTCGCCGAGGGACTTGCCGATGCCGCTCCAGCCCGCCTTGGCGCTGGTGGCGCTGTCCAGGTCGACGCCCGTGTGCACCATGTCGTAGAGCTCCTGGTGCGTGTAGGTCATCCAGTCGACCTTCTGCCCCAGCTCGGACGGCTCGTTGCCCCGGCCGTAGCCGCCGTGGCCGCCGCCCTTGTGATCGCCACCGCCCTGGTTCCCACCGCCGTGGTCGCCGTTGTTCCGGTGGTCGCGCTGCTCGCCTGCCATCAGTGGTGCCCCCACCCGGACTTGTTGAAGTTGTCCCTGGCGTCGTCGTCCGCGTTCCTGATGTTCCGCGCCGCTCTGCGGATCGTCTCCTCGACCTCCAGGAGGATGCGCAGGAAGTCGCCGATCACGTTGACCGCCGAGGACTCGTCGCCCACCGCGAGGTCGTGCAGGCGCTTGCTGATCGAGCGGCCGACCCAGTTGTCGCCGAAGCGCAGCTCCACGTCGAGGCTGGTGAGCGCGGTGACGTGGACGGAGCTGACCATGTCGCGGGCCTCGGTGATCAGCTTGAGCAGCTCGTCGACGGACTGGTTGTCCATCGCGAGCTTGACCTGGCCCTTGTCGACGGCGTCGAGCGCGGCGCCCGCCTTCTCCAGGTCGGCCTTGGCGGCCCCGGTGAAGCTGGCGTCGCCCTCGGCGGGGTCGGCTGCGGCGGCGGCTGCGCCCGCGGTCGTCGCGCCCGCGGTCACCGGGTCGGCGGTCGCCGGGTCGGTGGTCTGCGGGGGCGCGGCGGGGAGCGGGGCGGCCGGGATCGGCGCGGCTCCGGTCGTCGCGGCGGGCTCGGTGGTGGCCCCGAGCGGGACGGCGGCCACGAGGTCGGCGGGGTCGACCACCGGTTCGGCGGCCGTCGCGAA
>NZ_JBQGCX010001427.1:0-2179 GCF_052038725.1 Actinosynnema sp. | reverse complement strand
GATGACGGCCAGCGCCTCCACCACCTCGGCCCCGCCCGCCACACCGACCCCCGAGCCGGAAGAGCTGCTCAAGAAGCTCTACGACCCCCACCAGCGCCGCCTGAAGGCCGAGCTGTGGCTCGACCGCGAGCGCCGCGGCTCGCTCACCGACCGCCTGCGCTGACCGCCCGCGCTGACCGCGCAACCCGACCCACCCGAACCGTGAACCACCAGCGTGAACCGCGCGAGAGCGCCCGACCGAGGGAGTGGCTGTGGCCGAACTGGATGAGGCGGTGGCGGTCTGCTTCGTCGTGCGCATCGACGACGAGAGCCTCGGATCGTTCACCAGTTGCGACGGCCTGAGCGTCGAGTTCTCGATGGAGCAGCACGAGGAGGGCGGCAACAACGGGATGGTGTGGCAGCTGCCCACCCGCGTCAAGTACTCCAACGTCAAGCTCTCCCGCCCGGTCACCAAGGACAGCGCCAAGATCCTCAAGTGGATCTCCGGCATGGCGGGCGGGATCAAGCGCAAGACCGCCGTCATCGAGGCCCGCACCCTCGAGGGCTCCGTCATCACCGGCTGGTCCCTCACCGGCGTCGTCCCGGTGCGCTGGAGCGGCCCGCAGCTCTCGCTCGACTCGCCCAAGGTCGCGGTCGAGACGCTGGAGCTGGCCCACCACGGCTTCCTCAGCTCGGTGCGGTGACCCGGTGGCCTCCCCGATCACCTTCACCTCCGCCGGGACCGGCGCGGCCAGCGGCTACGGCGCCCCCGGCAACCTGCAGAAGGCCGTGCTGAGCGTGCACAAGCCGCCGAAGGCCGGTGGCGCCGCCAAGCCCGGCGAGCTGATGCACGACATCACCTTCCAGTTCAACCCGCGCGAGCTGTCGCTGACCAAGTCGACCAAGTGGGAGCGCGACCTCCAGCCCAACCACAAGAAGTCCGGCACCCCCGAGTACAAGGGCGCCGAGCCGGTGAAGCTGTCCCTGGAGGTGTTCCTGGACTCCACCGAGCACATGGACGACGGCGTGGTGCGCAAGGTGGAGCAGCTGTTCGCCTGCTGCGTGCCGACCGAGGACAGCCGCCAGCAGGGCAAGGGCTCCCCGCCGTGGGTGGTGTTCAAGTGGGGCGGCATGACCGGGTTCCCGGCGTTCGTCGCGAGCGTCGCCGCCAAGTACACCCTGTTCACCCCGGCGGGCGTGCCGGTGCGCGCGGTGTGCACGGTCTCCCTCGAGGAGATCTCCGGCGAGCTGGGCGGGCAGAACCCCACCTCCGGAGCGCTCGCCGCCCGCGACTCGCACGTGCTCGTCGCGGGCGACACCCTCCAGTCGCTGGCGTACCGGGCCTACGGCGACCCCAACCTGTGGCGCGAGATCGCCGAGGCCAACGGCATCGACGACCCGATGCGGCTGCGCCCCGGCTCCCGGCTGCTGCTGCCCGCCCTCGAGGAGGTCCGCGGTGGCTGAGAGCTTCGCGAACTCGCTGGTGGTCGAGGTCGAGGGCGCCCCGCTGCCCGCCGACGTCAAGTCCTGGCTCACCACCGCCTACGTCGACACCAGCCGCAACCTGCCCGACGTGTTCGTGCTGCGCTTCCGCGACCCCGGCCACGTGGTGCTGGGCAAGGGGAAGCTCACCGTCGGCGCCAAGGTCGTGCTGAAGGTCCAGACCAGCGAGCCGGGCGCGCCCGAGCAGCTGATGGCGGGCGAGGTGACCGCGCTCGGCGTCGAGCTGGACGCGGGCGGCACGTTCACCGAGGTGCGCGGCTACGCCGTCACGCACCGGCTGTTCCGGGGCCGCAGGGTCGCCGCCTACCCCGGCATGACCGTGGGCGACGTGGTGCGCAAGGTGGTGCGGCGCGCGAGCCTCGCGCCCGGCCGGATCGACTCCGTTCCAGGGTTCGGCGGCAGGGCCGAGACGCAGATCAGCCAGGAGGGCGTCAGCGACTGGGAGTTCCTCTCCCGCCTGGCCGCCGACGTCGGCGCGCAGATCGGCGTCACCGACGGCGAGGTCGACTTCCGGCTGCCCGAGAAGCCCAGCTCCGCGCCGGGCAGCGGCGCGAAGTCGACCACGAACCCGTTCGCGCTGGAGAGGCACCGCTCGCTGCTGTCGCGGCGCGCGTCCGTCACCTCGGCCGAGCAGGTGCCGGAGGTCGTGGTGGGCGGCTGGAACCCGGAGGCCAAGGAGGAGGTCACCGCGACCGCC
>NZ_JBQGCX010001426.1:0-17233 GCF_052038725.1 Actinosynnema sp. | reverse complement strand
CCCGGCCTGCCTGTCCCACCCGGCCTGCCTGTCCCACCCGGTTTGCCCACCCCGCCCGGTTGCCCATCTGGCCCGCCCAGCTCATGCCCACCCGCGCCCCACCCGCTCGCGCCCCACCAACCCGCGCCCCACCAACCCGCGCCTAGGCCAGTGCGTCAGCGTGTCGGGATGGCGGAGTTCGGGTCGCCCCGCCGGAACCTCACCGGGGTGGCGGCGCTGTTGTCGAGCGCACCACCAGGGACGGGCGCAGCAGTTGCCGCACCGGTTCCACCCGGCCGCCTGCCGCCCGTTCCAGCAGTGCCAGCGCCGCCAGCCTGCCCAGCTCGTTGCGCGGCTGGTCCACCGTCGTCAGCGAGACGTGTCGCAGCGCCGCCAGCGAGGTGTTGTCGTAGCCCACCACGGACACGTCGCGCGGCACCCGCAGTCCGGCCTCCTCCAGTGCGGAGATCGCGCCCACGGCGTTGGCGTCGTTGCACGCCACCAGCGCCGTCGGCACCCTGCCGCGCGCCAGCAGCTCCCGCACCGCCGCCGCCCCCGCCGCGTCGGTGTACTCGCTGCCCACCACCAGTGGCGCCAGCCCGTGCGCGGCCACGCCCGCCAGGTACCCGCGCCTGCGCGGCCCGGCCTGCGCCCCCCGACCGCCGTCCAGGTGCGCGATCTCCCGGTGCCCCAACGACACCAGGTGGTCCACGGCCAACCCGATGCCGAGCACCCCGTCGTCGTTCACGGTGTCCACCGCGGCCAACCGCGACGAGCGGGCCACCAGCACCACCGGCGTCTGCGCCGCCGCGCCCGCGATCGTCGCGGACGGCACCACCGGCGACAGCAGCGCGAGCCCGGCGGGCCGGAACGACAGCAGGCTCTGCACCGCCCCGCGCTCGCGCGCGGGCGACCGCCCGCCGGTGTTCATGATCAGGTCGAACCCGCGCTCCCGCGCCACCGCGTCGATCCCGTCGACCACCTCGGCGAAGAACGCGTTGTGCAGGTCCGACACCATCACGCCCAGCACCCGCGAGGTCCGGCTGGCCAGCGACCTGGCCATCGCGTGCGGCGAGTACCCCAGCTCCCGCGCCGCCACCAGCACCGCCGACCGCCGCACCTCGCTCACCCTCGGTGACCCCCGCATGACCAGCGACACGAGCGCCCTGGACACGCCCGCGCGCCGCGCGACGTCCTCCATCGTCGGTCTGGACACCCCGAACCCCCATCACCGGAACGCCTGCCCGCAGCCCGACCCTTGACACCGGTGTGACGCACGTTACAGCATGGGGGCGCTTCGAGAAGTAGAGCGCTCCAACGGAAGACCCCTCCCACCAGGACGGAGACCTTCGTCATGCGCATCGGAGTAGCCGGAGCGGGCCGGATCGGCTCGATGCACGCCACGAACCTGGCCTCGCTGGAGCAGGTCGACCACGTGCTCCTGCACGACCCGCTGCCCGGCCGCGCCGCCGCCGTGGCCGCGGGTCTGCCGCGCACCACCGCCGTCGACAGCTTCCCCGACCTGCTCACCGCCTGTGACGGAGTCCTGCTCGCCACCCCCACCAGCACCCACCCCGACCTGCTCCGCGCGACCACCGCCGCGGGCGTCCCCGCGCTGTGCGAGAAGCCCATCGCCGCCGGGGAGGCGCAGATGCGCGCGCTCGTCGCGGACGTCGAGGCCACCGGCGCCGAGGTCGTCGTCGGCTTCCAGCGCCGCTTCGACCCGGCCACCGCCGAGCTGCACCGCCGCCTGCGCGCGGGCGAGGTCGGCCGCGTCTACCTGGTCCGCGCCCTCGGCAACGACGCCGTCCCACCCGACCCCGGCTACCTGCCCGCGTCCGGCGGCCTGTTCCGCGACCTGCTCATCCACGACCTGGACGCCGTGCCGTGGCTGGTCGGCGAACCCGTCACCGAGGTCTACGCCGCGGGCTCGGTGCTGGTGGACGAGGTGTTCGCCGCCGCCGACGACGTGGACAACGCCGTCGCGCTGCTCACGTTCGCGGGCGGCGCCCACGCCCTGCTCGCGGGCGGCAGGCACGACCCGGCGGGCTACGACCACCGCATCGAGGTGTTCGGCAGCCGCGACTGCCTGGCCGTCGGCCTGGACGAGCGCACCCCGCTGACCTCCCTCGAACCCGGCGGACGCGCCCCCGACGACCCGTACCCCGGCTTCCCCGAGCGGTTCCGCCGCGCCTACCTCGCCGAGGTCGCCACCTTCGTCGACGTGGTCGCGGGCCGCGCCGCCAACCCGTCACCGCCAGGGGACAGCCTGGTCAGCCTGCGCCTGGCCGAGGCGTGCGAGCTCTCCCGCCGCACCGGCGCGCCCGTGCGCCTCGCCGAGGAACCGGTCGGCGCGAGGAGCGCGCGGTGAGGCTCGCCGGGGCGCCGATCACCTGGGGCGTGTGCGAGGTCCCCGGCTGGGGAGAGGTCCTGCCGCCCGCCACCGTGCTCGCCGACATGGCCGCGCTCGGCCTGACCGCCACCGAGCTCGGCCCGCCCGGCTACCTGCCCGCCGACCCCGACGAGCTGCACGACCTGCTCGCCGCGCACGACCTCGCCCTCGTCGGCGGCTTCCTCGCCACGCCGCTGCACGAGCCCGGCGCGGTCGCCGAGGCCGAGCGGGCCGCCGAGCGCCTGGCCCGCGCGGGTGGCGACGTCCTCGTCCTGGCCGCCGCCACCGGCCTGGACGGCTACGACGCCCGCCCCGAGCTGACCCCGGCCCAGTGGACCGCGGTGCTGCGCGCCGCCGAGGCCGCCCGCGACGCCGCCGCCGCGCACGGCGTGCGGACCGCCCTGCACCCGCACGTCGGCACGCACGTCGAGCGCGCCACCGAGGTCGGCCGCCTGCTCGCCGAGTCCGACGTGCCGCTGTGCCTGGACACCGGCCACCTGCTGATCGGCGGCGCGGACCCGCTCGAACTCGCCTCCCGGCACCCCGACCGGATCGCTCACGTGCACCTCAAGGACGTGCGCGCCGACCTGGCCGCCGAGGTCCGCGAGGGCCGCACCGGCTACGCCGCCGCCGTCCGGCGCGGCCTGTACCCGCCGCTGGGCGAGGGCGACCTGGACGTGCCCGCCGTCCTCACCGCGCTGCGGATCAACGGCTACGGCGGTTGGCTGGTGCTGGAGCAGGACACCGCGCTCGACGCGGGCGCGACCTCGGCGGGCCCGGTCGGGGACACTGCACGGGGCCTGGCGTTCCTGCACCCCCACCTCGGCTGACCCCCCGCGCCGGGCCGGGTCCCCGCCGGGGACCTGTCCCCACCACGCCAGGAGAGACGACGATGACCCCCGTTCCGCGCAGCAGCACCCGCGCCCACCGCCCACCCGGCCGGTGGTGGCGGGGCGCGGCGCTCCTGACCCTGCTCGCCGCGTGCACCGGCCCCACCGCGGAGGACCCCCGCCCCACCGGCGCGCTCGCCGAGACCGGCGGTCCGCTGCGGATCGCCGTCATCACCCACGGCACGGCGGGCGACGCCTTCTGGAACGTGGTCAAGAACGGCGCCACCGACGCGGGCGAGCAGCTCGGCGCCGCCGTCGACTACAACTCCGACGGCGACCCAGGCAAGCAGGCCACCCTCGTGGACAACGCGGTCGCGCAGGGCGTCGGCGGCATCGTCGTGTCGATGGCCAACCCGGACGCGCTGCGCCCCGCCGTCGAGGGCGCCGTCCGCGCGGGCATCCCGGTGGTCACCATCAACTCCGGCGGGGCCCGCAGCGCCGAGTTCGGCGCGATCGCCCACGTCGGACAGGAGGAGGACCTCGCCGGTGAGGAGGCGGGCAGGCGCCTGAGGGCGGAGGGCAGGTCCAAGCTGCTCTGCGTGATCCACGAGGCGGGCAACACCGGCCTCAACCAGCGCTGCGACGGCGCCCGCGCGGGCTTCGGCGGCGAGACCGCCACGCTCCAGGTCGACATCAACAACCCGACCGACGCGGAGGCCCGGATCACCGGCGCGCTGCGCGCCGACCCGTCGGTGGACGCCGTGCTGGCGCTCAACTCCCAGGTCGCCGCGACCGCCGTCACCGCGGGCAAGTCGGCCGGGTCGAAGGCCGCGATCGTCACGTTCGACCTCAACACCGACGTCACCGACGCGATCAAGGCCGGGGACGTGCTGTTCGCCGTCGACCAGCAGCAGTACGAGCAGGGCTACCTCCCGGTCGTGCTGATCAAGCTCTACCGGGACAACGCCAACACCGTCGGCGGCGGCAAGCCCGTCCTCACCGGACCGGGCATCGTGGACCGCTCCACGGTGGACCGGGTCGCCGAGTACGCCGAGCGCGGGACCAGGTGACCCCAGTGACCACCACCAAGCCCCTGCCCGCCGACCCGCTCGCGGGCCGCGCCGTGGACCGCCTCGTCCGCCGCCCCGAGGTCGGCGCCCTGCTCGGCGCGCTCCTCGTGTTCGCCTTCTTCTCCCTGGCCACCGAGCGCTTCCTCAGCCCGGCGGGCGTCGCCACCTGGCTCGACGACGCCTCCACCCTCGGCATCGCCGCCGTCGCCGTCGCCCTGCTGATGATCGGCGGCGAGTTCGACCTGTCGGCGGGCGTCATGACCGCGTCCACCGCGCTGGTCACCGCCGTCCTGGCCACCCGCCTCGGCTGGAACACCTGGCTGGCCCTGCTGGTGTCGCTGCTCTTCGCCCTCGCGGTCGGCGCCCTCAACGGCTGGCTCGTCGTGCGCACCGGCCTGCCCAGCTTCATCGTCACCCTCGGCGCGTTCCTCGCCCTGCAGGGCCTCAACCTCGGCGTCACCCGCCTGGTCACCGGCACCGTCCAGGTGTCCGGGATGCGCTCCGCCGACGGCTACGCCTCCGCCGGGTACTTCTTCGCCTCCACCATCGACGTCGGCGGCACCGCCTTCCGCGTCTCGGTCCTGTGGTGGCTCGGGGTGACCGCGCTCGCCGCCGTCGTGCTGCTGCGCACCCGCTTCGGCAACTGGGTCTTCGCCGTCGGCGGCAACGCCACCGCCGCCCGCGCGGTCGGCGTCCCGGTGCGGCGCACCAAGATCCTGCTGTTCATGACCACCGCCGCAGCCGCCTGGCTGGTCGGCAGCATCAACATCCTGCGGTTCACCAGCGTCCAGGCCAACCAGGGCATCGGGCTGGAGTTCCAGTTCATCATCGCGGCCGTCATCGGCGGCTGCCTGCTCACCGGCGGCTTCGGCTCCGCGATCGGCGCCGCCATCGGCGCGCTCATCTTCGGCATGGCCCGCCAGGGCATCGTCTACGCCAACTGGAACAGCGACTGGTTCCAGCTGTTCCTCGGCGCGATGCTGCTGGCCGCCGTGCTGGTCAACAACGCGCTGCGGCGCAGGGCGGAGAGGGTGCGGCGGTGACGGCGCTCATCGAGGTCGACGGCATCGGCAAGACCTACGGCAGCGTGGACGCGCTGCACGACGTGTCCGCGACCGTCGAGGCCGGGAGCGTGACCTGCGTCCTCGGCGACAACGGCGCGGGCAAGTCCACCCTGATCAAGATCCTGTCCGGGGTGCACCGGCACGACCGGGGCCGCTTCCTGGTCGACGGGACCGAGGTGCGCTTCTCCTCCCCGCGCGACGCGCTCGACCACGGCATCGCCACCGTCCACCAGGACCTCGCGGTGGTGCCGCTGATGAGCGTGTGGCGCAACTTCGTCCTCGGCTCCGAGCCGCGCAGGGGCCCGTTCCTGGACCGCCGCGCCGCCCGCGAGACCACCAGGGAGGCGCTGGCGGAGCTGGGGATCGAGCTGCGCGACGTCGAGCAGCCGGTCGGCACCCTGTCCGGCGGCGAGCGCCAGTGCGTGGCCATCGCGCGGGCGGTGCACTTCGGCGCCCGCGTGCTCATCCTGGACGAGCCCACCGCCGCCCTCGGCGTCAAGCAGGCCGGACTCGTGCTGCGGCACGTCGCCCGCGCCCGCGACCGGGGCCTCGGCGTCGTCCTGATCACCCACAACCCGCACCACGCGCACCCGGTCGGCGACCGGTTCCTGCTGCTCCAGCGGGGGCGCGCGGTCGGCTGGCACGACAAGTCGGAGATCAGCCTGGCCCAGCTGACCGAGCGCATGGCGGGCGGCGCGGAGCTGGCCGAGCTGGAGCACGAGCTGCGCGGGACCGACCGGTGAGCGCCGCCGGGGGACTTCCCGAGGTGCTGACCGTGGGTCGGGTCGGCGTCGACCTGTACCCGGAGCAGAGCGGCGTGCCGCTGGCCGAGGTGCGCACCTTCGCGAAGTCCCTCGGCGGCACCGCCACCAACGTCGCCGTCGCCGCCGCCCGCCTGGGGCGTTCGGCCGCCGTGCTGACCAAGGTCGGCGCGGACGGCTTCGGCGGCTACGTGCGGACGGCCCTGCGCGGCTTCGGCGTCAGCGCCGACCACGTCGGCACCGCCCCCGACCTGCGCACCCCCGTGGTGTTCTGCGCGCTCGACCCGCCGGACGACCCGCCGCTGCTGTTCTACCGCCAGCCCACCGCCCCCGACCTGACCCTCGAGCCCGCCGACGTGCCGTGGGACCTGGTCGCGCGGGTGCCGCTGCTGTGGGTCACCGGCACCGGCGTGTGCGCCGAACCGGCCCGCTCCACCCAGCGCGCCCTGCTGGAGCACCGGGCCCGCCGCGCGCACACCGTCCTGGACCTGGACCACCGGCCCGCGTTCTGGGACGGCGCCGAGCGGGCCGGGCGCGAGATCGGCTGGATGCTCGACCACGTCACGGTCGCCGTCGGCAACCGCGCCGAGGCGGAGATCGCCGTGGGCGCCGCCGACCCGGACGAGGCGGCGCGGCGGATGCTCGCGCGCGGTGTCGGACTAGCCGTGGTCAAGCTGGGCGCGGACGGCGCGCTGGTCGCCACCCGCGACGGGACCTGGACCGCCCCGCCCTGCCCGGTGGACGTGGTGTGCGGGCTGGGCGCGGGCGACGCGTTCGGCGGCGCGCTCGCCCACGGCCTGCTCGCCGGGTGGCCGCCGGAGCGCGCCGCCCGCTACGCGAACGCGGCGGGCGCCCTGGTCGCCACCCGCCTGGCCTGCGCCGACGCCATGCCCACCCCGGACGAGATCGAACCGCTGCTGGGCCAGGACCCCGAGCACCCCCGGAGCTGAACCACCCGAGAGGCAGAACCCGCAGAGGCCAGAACCCGCAGAGGCCAGAACCCGCAGAGGGAAGGAAGCCCCCGTGTCCGACCTCCACCGCCCCCTGGGCACCCTCACCGCCGCGGGCGACCCCGTCGTCCTCACCCCCGCCGACGCGGGCTGGGACCGCGTCGGCCTGCGCGTGCTCGCCCTGGCCCCCGGCGAGACCCGCCTGCTGGAGACCGGCGACCACGAGGCGTTCCTGCTCCCCCTGTCCGGCGGCTGCACCGTCGACGTCGACGGCGAGCGCCTCACCCTGCGCGGGCGCGAGAGCGTCTTCACCGGCGTCACCGACTTCGCCTACCTGCCCAGGGACGCCACCGCCGAGATCCGCGCCGACCGCGCGACCGAGCTGGCGGTCCCGCTGGCCCGCTGCGAGCGCCGCCTCACCCCCGCCTACGGCCCCGCCGACCGGGTGCCCGTCGAGACCAGGGGCGCGGGCCCGGCCACCCGCCAGGTCACCAACTTCGGCGTCCCCGGCGCCTGGGACCACGCGGACCGCCTGATGGCCTGCGAGCTGATCACCCCGGACGGCAACTGGTCCTCCTACCCGCCGCACAAGCACGACCGCACCTGCCCGGTGCCCAACGAGGAGCTCTACTACTTCCGCGTCGCGGGCCGCGACGGCGTCACCCCGTCCCGCGAGGGCTTCGCGCTGCACCGCACCTACACCGCCGAGGGCGCCGAGCACGACGTCCCGGTGCGCGACGGCGACGTGTTCCTGATCCCCGAGGGCTACCACGGCCCGTGCGCGGCGGCCCCCGGCTACCCGCTCTACTACCTGAACGTCCTGGCCGGACCGGGCCCGCGCGCCATGGACTTCCACGACGACCCGGCCCACGCCTGGGTCCGCGACACCTGGGTCGGCAGGCCGCCCGACCCGCGCGTGCCGGTCACCGGCGCCCAGGGGCGGACCCGATGAGGCTCACCACCGCGCAAGCCCTGGTCCGCTGGCTGCTCGCCCAGCGCACCGAGCTGCTCGACGGGACCGGGGCCCCGCTGTTCCCCGGCGTCTTCGCGATCCTCGGCCACGGCAACGCGCTCGGGCTGGGCACCGCGCTGGAGGAGGTCCGCGACCGCCTGCCGGTGTGGCGCGGGCACACCGAGCAGGGCATGGCGCTGGCCGCCACCGCGATCGCCAGGGCGACCCACCGCCGCCAGGTCGGCGTGGTCACCACCTCCCTCGGCCCCGGCGCGCTCAACGCCGTCACGGCGGCGGGCGTGGCCCACGCCAACCGCCTCCCGCTGCTGCTGCTCCCCGGCGACACCTTCACCGGCCGCGCCCCCGACCCGGTGCTCCAGCAGGTCGAGCACTTCCACGACCCGACCACCACGGCGAACGACGCCTTCCGCCCGGTCGCCCGCTACTTCGACCGGATCACCCGCCCCGAGCAGCTGATCGCCACCCTGCCGCAGCTCGCCCGCGCGCTGACCGACCCGGCCGACTGCGGCCCCGCCGTCCTGGCGCTGCCGCAGGACGCGCAGGTCGAGGAGCACGACTTCCCCGACCCGCTGTTCGAGCCGGTCCTGCACCGCCCGCTCCGGCCGCGCCCCGACCGCGCCGAGCTGGCCTCGGCGGCCGAGGCGCTGTCCCGGTCCACCCGCCCGCTGCTGGTGCTGGGCGGGGGCGTCCGCTACTCCGGCGCGGCGGCCGAGGCGCTCGCCCTCGCGGAGCGCCACGGCGTCCCGGTCACCGAGACCACGGCGGGCCGCACCCTCGTCCCGCACGACCACCCGCTGCACGCGGGCCCGCTGGGCATCACCGGGTCGGCGTCCGCGAACCGGCTGGCCGCCGACGCCGACGCCGTCCTCGCGGTCGGCACCCGCCTGCAGGACTTCACCACCGCCTCCTGGACGGCCTTCGCCCCCGCGGCGGCGCTGGTCAACGTCAACACCGCCCGCTTCGACGCGGTCAAGCACGGCGCGACCGCCGTCACCGGGGACGCCCTGGAGGCCCTGCGCGAGCTGGGCGGCGCGCTGGCGGGCTGGCGCGCGGACCCCGCGTGGACCACGAGGGCGCGCGCCGAGCGCGAGGTGTGGGACGCCCGCGTCACCGCCCTGCGCGCCCCGAGTCCGGGCCTGCCCACGTACGCGCAGGTCGTGGGCGTGGTCAACGACCTGTCCGAGGACGGCGACTACGCGCTGACCGCGTCCGGCGGGCTGCCGGGCGAGCTGGTCGGCGGCTGGCGGGCGCGCGGCGGCGAGCCGGAGCTGGACGTCGAGTACGGCTTCTCCTGCATGGGCTACGAGCTGGCGGGCGCGTGGGGCGCGGCGATCGCGCGGGAGCGGGGCGTGGTGACCGCCCTGCTGGGCGACGGCTCGTACCTGATGCTGAACTCCGACCTGTTCTCCGCCGCGTTCGCCGGGCACGGGTTCGTGGCGGTGGTGTGCGACAACGGCGGCTACGCGGTGATCGACCGCCTCCAGCGCGACCAGGGCGCGCGGCCGTTCCACAACCTGTACGCGGACGTCCGCACCGGCCACGCCGACCCGCCGTCGGTCGACTTCGCGGCCCACGCCGCCGCGCTGGGCTGCTCGGTCCACCCCGCGCCGGACCTGGCCGCGCTGCCGAACGCCTACCGCGAGGCGAGGAGGGCGGCGGTGTCCGGGAAGCGGCCCGCCGCGGTGGTGATCCGCACCGACCCGTCGTCGTGGACGCAGTCGGACGCGTGGTGGGAGGTCGGCGTGCCCAGGTCGCTGGCGGGCCACCGGGACCACGCCGAGGGCAAGCGCCGCCAGGTCAGGCACCTGGGGCGGAGGCGCCGGTAGGGCTCGTTCACCGGTAGGGCCGGTTCACCGCGGGGGCCGGGTCACCGGTAGGGCGAGGCCTGCGCGAGCTTGACGCTCCCGCGCAGCACCGAGGGCGGCACGACCCCGTCCTGCCCGCTCCACCGGGGCAGCGAGGGGCTCACCTCGGCCAGCGCCCGACGCAGCCCTGTGGCGGCCTCGGGCCGACCGAGCAGCACCTCGTGCAGCGAGTCCCGCCACTCGGCCGTGAACGCGGCGCGCGCGGGCTCCCGCCGCACCGCGTGCTGCGACACCAGCGCCCGCCGCCCCTTCTCCAGCCGCAACCGGGGCACACCGGGCCGCACCGGGTCGACCGCCTCCGCGACCCCGTCCCGCAGCGCGGGCCACAGCGGGGTGTCGGTCGCCCTGGCGAGCGCGCTCGCCACGGCCCCGGCCAGCATCAGCAGCGCCTCCGGCAAGGTCGTGCGTCCTCTCATCAGGCGGGGCGGGAAGACAGGGGGCGGGCCCCGGAGGCGAAACCCCCTGGGGCGGACCCGGTGTCGGCGAGCGCGAGCACCCGACCAGGTCCGGCGCGCCCCACGGGTACCCGCTCCACCACCGTTCGACGCCACCCGCCGGATGTGACGATGATCCACTTTGGCGGGTTCCCGGACCGCTGCTCCCGGACCAGGGCTCCCGGACCTGAGCTCTCGCCACGGGACACTCTGGCCCACCGGCCTCGCCCGCACCCCGCACCAGTGCGGTCGGGGCTCAGATCCCCGCGTAGGTCCGCAGCTCGTCCAGGTCCGGGATCAGCACGTCCCGGCGCAGGTGGCTGACCACGACCCCGGCCTTGCGCAGATCGCTGAAGGCCTTCTCGGCGGTCCTCGGCTTCATCCCGGCGATGGAAGCGAGTTCCACCTTCGTCAGCGGAATTCCGAGCGTCCAGCCGTGCACTTCCTCGCGGCCATAAGTCTCGATCAATTCCACCAGAACGCGTGCGACGCGTTCCGCCGCGGGGTGCGAGAGGAAATCGCGTCGCCGCTGGTTGGCAGTTCGCAACCGGTCGTTGATCATTCCGATCAATTCCACGAACACGTCGTTCCTGCGGTGCAGGAAGCCCATCAGCTCGACGCTCGTGATGAGTTTCGCGACCACGTCCCCGCAGGTGACCACGGTCGCCGAGCGCGGTTTCTGGTCGAGGGCCGCCATCTCGCCCACCAGGTCGCCCGCGACCCTGATCGCGAGCAGCGCGGTGTCACCGGTCTCGTCGGTGGTCTGCACCTTCACGACGCCCTCGAGCAGCAGCAGGACGTGGGTGTCCTTCGCGTCCTGCTCGATGACCTCCCGGTCGGCGGCGTAGCGGACCACGGTGCCGACCGCGAGCAGCTCCTGTCTGGTGTTCTCGCGGAGCCTGCTCAGCAGGCTGTTGCTGGGCCACACTTGTTCCTGGGGCGCGGTGCTCGGCATGGGCAGCATGTGGGTCCTGTTACTGTCGTGACCGGCGGAACTCAATTGGGTCGACCCGGTGCGGTCGGCAAGTGATGGTCTCCCCTAACGTGCTGCGGACAGTACACCCGATTGGGGGGTAAGTGCGCTGAGCCAGTTCGGCGTTTTGCCCATCGGGAGCCTCCGGAAGATCGCACGCGAATACGTTCGCAATGCCCAATCAAATGGAATCGCCCTGCTCCCGCGCGTCGCCATCGGCGCGCCGACCGGTGAAGACCTGTCCGATCCGGGACCTTGGACCTGTTGAGATGTCCGAAGGACCTGAACCGGCCCGCTCGGCGGGTCGCGAACCCCGTGGTCGGGCCGCCGGACCGCCCGCCCGTCCGCCGCGCCCTCGGGGCGGCACGCGGGGCACGTGAAAGGTTCTCGGGTCTGCCCGGCCACAGCCTGCCCGCTCCGACTCGACTTGCCAACCCCGGTCCCGAACCCGCCCGCCTCCGGCCCCGCAGTCCCCACCCGGCGGCGCGAGCGCCACGACCCCCGGTGCGGTGCTCCCGGCCCACCTCGCAGCGGTCCCGCCAGCCCCGGACAGCACAAAATCCGCCCGCGTCCCCGGCCGTGCTCCGAAGTGGAGCGCAACGCGGGTCAAGCGGGCGGTGCGGTGTGAACCCGGACGCTCCAGGCCACGGCCGCCTGCTCTCCGGACGCCGCTCACCCACCACCCGCGCCGGGGCGCGGGACGGGGAGGAGTGGTCAACCGGATCGCCGAAGAGCACCGGGACGGGAGGCTTCCCGCCGGTGCTGCGGCCGACCTGGCGCCGCCGGGGACGGGAGTCGTGCCACGAACTCCGCACGGCTCCGCGTCGCGCGGGTCCGTCCGGGGATGTGGTCGACTCCGCCTCGGCAGCGCGCCAGGGCGATGTCAGTGTCAAAGATCGGGCTGCCGGTGGTGCCGGCAGCCCGATCTCTGCATGGGTGTGATTGCGTCAGCGACGGTAGTCGTCGTAATCGTCGTCCGACGAGTCGTCGACGCGATCATCGCTTCGTCGACCGATGTCGGAATCGCCGGACAACTCGCGTTGCAAGGCGTCAAAGTCGGTGTTGTGAGAGCTGTACTTCAGCTCCCTCGCCACCTTCGTCTGCTTGGCCTTCGCTCGGCCGCGCCCCATGGCTCGACCCCCTCGCACAGGGACGGGGGCGGCCGGGGGAACGGCGGCCCCACTCGTCTCGACAACTAGTTCCTGGTAACTACCGTACCGTGTCGATGGGGTTGCCCGCGACGCGGTAGGCGTGACACGTGCCGCCAAATCTCACCGTGGGAGGATGCGGGGGTGCCTCGACCGTTCGTCGCCTACCTCAGGGTGTACGAACCGCTGTCGTCCCTTGACGCACCGTTGGCGGACCGGGTGCGAAAAGCCCTGGAAGAGGGCCCGCTGACCCGTGCGGAGGCGGGGGAGCGGGAACGTCACCTGTGGTTGCGATCACAGTTGGGCGGGCGCCCGCGCCTGCTCCCCGGAGAACGCCCCGACGGGGGACCCTCGCCCGACGCCCCCTTCGACGTGATGGCGCTCGACCCGGCCGACGTCCCCGGCGAGGTCGGCGACGGCCCGCTGGTCTGCCCGCTGGACCTCCGCGCCCGCTCGGCCGCCGCCCTCGTGGGCTTCCTGGCCACCTCCTGGGGCCCGCTCCAGGACGAGGCGCTGCCCGCGAGCCCCGACGCGGTCCGGGCTCGGGCGGGCTCGGTCATGGCGGAGCTGACCGGGGGCGCGGTCCACGTCATCTCCACCACCTGGACGGTCCCGCTGCCCTGGTTCGCGCTGGTCGACCCGGAGGCCAGGCGGCTCGTCCTGGCCACCAGGGACGCGCCGGAGCGCGAGGTGTCCTGGCGGGCGTCCATGACGGACGCGCGCGAGCGGGTCGCGCGGGCGCTGCGCGTGGTCCGGGACTCGATCGGCGAGGAGGGCCCGGCGAAGGTGCTCGCCGACACCGGCCGCTGGCTGGAGCACTTCGACGCGGGCTCGGCCGTCGAGCTGGACTACGGCGGCCTCGTGCAGCTCGTCGACGACCAGGACCTGACCGACGACACCTCGGCGCAGGACGTCAACGCCATCGTGGACGCCCTGGAGGAGGGGGACGCGGAGGAGGTCGCGCTGCGCTACGAGGTGCTGCGCGAGTTCTGGGGCGAACTGGCCCGGCGCGAGCGGCACGGCTGACCCCGGCGGCTCCGGCCGCCCTGGATCGGGCCACCGCCCCCCGATCGGGCGATCTCGCCAGAACCACCCCGTCGAGACCACCCCGTCGGGCGGCCCCAACGCCTTCCGGGGCGTCCGCTCGCCCGCAGAGCGCTGCCGGGGGCGTCCCGCCCCGCTGCCGCCAGGCCCCGGCTGCTGCCACCCGACCGCCGCCCGGCCGCCGCCAGGCCCCGGCCCAGCCCGGCCCAGCCCACGGTCGCCCACCGCTGCCCGCCCCCTGGGCCTCAGATCCCCCCGGCCTCGGCTCACCCCGCCGAACCGGCCACCGGTCCCTCGGTCAGCTTCCCGCGCGCCAGCACCACCCTGGCCGCCGCCGCGCACACCCCCGCCAGCACCAGCGCCCACGTCCACCCCAGCGCCACCGCCACCCACCCCGCGAGCGCGGGCGTCACCGTCGCGGTCAGGTAGTTGGCGCTGTTCTGCATCCCCAGCGCGGTCCCGCCGCGCCCCGGCGGGGCCAGCTCGCCCGCCGCCGTCACCGCCAGCCCGTTCCACGACATCGCCAGCGCCGCGGTCGGCAGCAGGGCCGCGCACACCAGCCACCGGGGCGCCGAGTCCAGCAGCGCCGCGCACCCGGCGAACCCGACCGCGACCGCTGCCCCGATCGACCGCAGCGGCCCCAACCTGCCGCCCGCCCGGTCCGACCAGATCCCCGCCGCGAGCCGCCCGGCCCCGCCGAGCACCTGGGCCACCGCGAACAGCGCCGCCGCCGTCGCCGCCGCGATCCCGAGGTGGCCGTGCAGCAGCTCCACCAGCAGCGCGCCCGCCGTGAACTGCGGCACCACCAGCAGCCCCGACGCCAGGCTCAGCCGCAGCAGCCGCCGGTCCGCCAGCACCAGGCCCTGCCCGCCGCGCGCGACCCGCACCACCCCCGGCGGCTCCCGCACCCACACCGCGACGGCGACCGCCACCAGCGCCGTCGCGCCCGCCAGCGCCAGGAACGCCACCGGCACCCCGGACCCGACCGCCACGGCGGGCAGCAGCCCCGCCGTGACCGCCGCGCCCAGCGGGACGGCGGTCTGCCGCACCCCCATCGCCAGCCCGCGCCGCTCCCTCGGGAACCAGGTCAGCACCGCCCGGCCGCTGGCCGCGTTCACGCTCGCCCCGAACAGCCCGGCCCCGAACAGCGCCACCCCGGCGAGCACCGCCCCCGAGGGCGCCACCAGCGCCAGGCACGCCGCGGCCCCGAACCCGCCGACCGCCATCACCAGCCGCTCGCCGCGCCGGTCCGCGACCGCGCCCCACGGCACCAGCGCCAGCACCGTGCCCAGGTTCGCCGCGCCGAGCAGCAGCCCGACCTGCGGCAGCGACAGCCCGAAGTGCTCGCGCAGGTACGGGCTGATCGACGGCAGCCCCAGGAACACCGCCGCGTTGGTCCCCTGCGCGAGCGCGCCGACCAGCAGCACCACCCAGCGGTAGCTCATCGGCGACCACCACCCCGGCGGGCGCGGGCGGACGGGGGCGGCTGGAGGCGGGCGCGGCTGATCACGCCCCCGACGCTAAGCCCGGTTGCTCAAGATGCGGGAGTGTGATCCCACCTGTTAGAACGTCGAACGACGTTCCCGCAGGTCGCGGCTACTCGCCGGGACGCTTTCCGTGCAGTCCGCGCTCCACCGCGAGCAGCTCGTCCACCGACGCCGTGCCGCTCCGGTACCGCCCGCCGATCTCGTCGTTCAGCCGGTCCACCACGCCCTGCACCTCGCGCCGTCGCGCCGACACCGACGCCTCCTCGGCGACGAACGTCCGCAGCGCCAGGTCCAGCTTCTCGTCGTCCAGCGCGCTCACGTCCGACAGGTCCACGTCGGACACCAGCGCCTCCACGTGCCGCTGGTGCGCGTCGGCCCGCGACGGCTCCTGCGCCTGGTAGCGGCCCAGCCCGGTCGCGGGCCCCACGGCGTTGGACGACAGGATCGCGGCCAGCCGGTCCACCACCGCCGACCCGCCCGTGCTGCGCCGCTGCTGCTCGGCCCGCACCATGTCGATCCGGGCGTGCAGCAACCGCCGCAGGTACGACAGGTCCGTCTCCTCCTGCGCGGCCTCGTCGCGCTTCGCGCGCACCTCGGCGAGCGGGAGCCGCTCGACACCCTCGGTGTAGTCGGGGGCGAGCACCCGGTCGATGCGGCGGCGCCCTCCGGGGCGCACCTCGATCACGTACTCATCCTGGGGTAGTCCGTGCTTGCCCGCCAACACAAACCTGCTTCCAAAGTTGTCTCAAACCCGTACCGGTGCGCGCCGACCGAGCAACTCGCGCGCCTGCGCGCCCGACAGCGGCGGGCGCTGGGCGATCCGGGCGACCCCCGCCGCCCGCGCCACCAGCTGGGTGGTGCTCTGCGCCCGCTGCCCCTCGGCGTACTCCGGCGTGTCCGCCAGGCCCACCCGCAGGTGCCCGCCGCACGCCAGCGCCGCCAGCAGCACCGGCAACCCGGCCCGGTCGAGCCCGGTCGCCGAGAACAGCGCCCCCTCCGGCAGCTCCCGCACCAGCGGCACCAGGGTGTCCGCGTCGCCGGGCAGCCCGCCGGGCGCGCCCAGCACCAGCCCCACGTGCACCACCCCGCCCGCCGGGAGCCCGCGCTCGTCCAGCAGCCTGCGCAGCAGCGCGAGCTGCCCCGCGCCGCTCACCGCGTACTCGGGGACGATCCCGCGCTCGCGCATCGCCTCGTGCGCCGCGACCGCGAACTCCCAGCGGTCGCCGCCACCGGGCGCGCCCAGCGCGAGGGACGCCGAGTCCGGCAGCGCGTCCAGCACGCGCAACCGGTCCGCGTCCGAAGCGCCGCCGGGCCCGTCGAGCGACAGCAGCACCGCCAGCGAGGTGCCCTCGCGCAGCGCCGCCACGCACTCGGCGGCCTGACCGGGGTCCAGCGACAGCAGGCCGTCCGATCCCCGGACGTCGACCCGCACCACCGAGGCCCCGACCTGCTCGCACGCCTGCGCGGCGGTCAGCAGCTCACCGGGGGCCACCGGCAGGTGGGGGACGTCGCCGCGCGCGACCCCGGCGGGGGCCGCGATGATCATCGTTCCGCGTGGACCGGGACGGGACATGCCGTGATAGTGGCACATCCCGGCCCCTCACCTGGCGAGCCTGCGCGCCGCCTCGTGCCCGAGGCGCGGGGAGTCGGCGGGCACCGAGTCCGGGTCCACGCTCGCCTGCACCACTCGGTCCTCGTCGCCGACCAGCAGTTCCGCGTCCACCGGCACCGAGCGCTTCACCAGCGCCAGCACCACCGGCCCCAGCTCGTGGTGCAGCGCGACGCTACCCACTCGGCCTACCACCCGGTCCCCGTGCCTGACCGGGTCGCCGGTCTCCGGCTGCACCTCGCGCGTGCCGTCCAGGTGCAGCAGCAGCATCCGCCGGGGCGGGCGGCCGACGTTCTGCACCTTCGCCACCGTCTCCTGCCCCCGGTAGCAGCCCTTGTCCAGGTGCACCGCCGAGCCGATCCAGTTGACCTCGTGCGGGATGGTCCTCTCGTCCGTGTCCACGCCCGGCCTCGGCCGCAGCGACTCCACCCGCAGCGCCGTGAACGCCCAGCTGCCCGCCGCCCGCGCGCCCGCGCCGGTCAGCCGGGACCACCAGTCGGCCAGCTCGCCGCGCGGCACCAGCAGGTCCACCGCGCCCGCGCCCGGCCAGGACACCCGGCGCGCGAACCCGCCGCCCGGCAGCTCGCGGACGCCGTCCGCCCCGTCCGGGACCGGCACGTCCAGCTTCGCCAGCAGCTCCGCCGCGTCCGGCCC
>NZ_JBQGCX010001425.1:0-4849 GCF_052038725.1 Actinosynnema sp. | reverse complement strand
GCGGCGCGGGCGGCGCCGGTTGCTGCGGCGCCGGTTGCTGGGGCGCGGGCTGCCGGGGCGCGGTCGGCAGCACCTGCCCGACGAGCGCCTCGGACGCGTCCGCCACCCCGCCCACGCCCTCCCGCACGGGCGCCACGACGGCGTCGACCCCGATCGCGGTCACCGAGCACAGCCCGCCCAGCACCTGCCCGACCCCGCCGGTCACGGTGGTCAGCACGGGCCCGAGCAGCGGCAGCCTCCCCAGCTCCCCGTTGACCCGCGCGGCGATCTGCCCGCCGGTGACCACGCCCTCCCCGGTGGGGATCGCGCCGATCGGGATCGGCGGCAGCGCGGCGAACGCGGCCCGGAACGGCTCCGCCAGCCCCGGACCCAGCAGCGGGACCGCCCTGACCAGGTCGGTGACCGGCGCGAGCACGGCGGAGGTGCTCAGCGCGAGCGGCGTCCCCGGCTCGCCCCGCACGGTCGTCCGGCACTCCCCCAGCACCACGGGTTCGGCAGCCGCCGCCGTCCCCGCGCCCAGCCAGGCGGTCGTCCCGACCACGGCGAGCGCGGCTCCCGCGCGTGCTGAGCGGGTGCTTCGGGTGCGCATCCTTGCCTCCCGGTGCCGGGCCGCCGGGCCGGTCCGCGCGCGCTCGGCGACGCACTTCCTACTTGCTGGTAACGAGCGTAGGCCCGCGCGACGGCGCCCGCCGCTCGGCGATCGGGTGCTCCTCGTCGTGGCGCTGCCGACCGGACCCGGCCCCGGCACGGCTACCCTGCACCTCATGCGCATCGGGGCTCACGTCCGAGACGACGATCCGCTCGCCGCCGCCGCCGAGCGCGGGGCCGAGGTGGTCCAGTTCTTCCTCAGCGACCCGCAGAGCTGGAAGGCCCCTGGGGAGCACCAGCACGCGCGGGCGCTCAGGGAGTCCGAGCTCGACGTCTTCGTGCACGCCCCGTACCTGATCAACGTGGCCTCGCTGAACAACCGCGTCCGCATCCCGTCCCGCAAGGCGGTGGTGCAGCACGCGGCGCGCGCGGCCGAGGTCGGCGCGCTGGGGCTGATCGTGCACGGCGGGCACGTCACCAAGGACGACGACCCGGACGACGGCATCGCCAACTGGCGCAAGCTGTTCGAGCGGCAGGTCGACGACGGCGGCTTCGGGGTGCCGATCCTGATCGAGAACACGGCGGGCGGCGACAACGCCATGGCCCGCTCGTTCGACCGCCTCGGCAGGCTGTGGGACGCGGTGGGCGAGTTCGGCGCCGGGTTCTGCCTGGACACCTGCCACGCGTTCGCCGCCGGTGAGGACCTGGTCGGCGTCGTGGAGCGGGTCAAGGCGCTCACCGGCCGGATCGACCTGGTGCACCTGAACAACTCCCGCGACGAGTTCGGCTCGTCCAGGGACCGGCACGCGAACGTCGAATCGGGCAAGATCGACCCCGAGCAGCTCGTCGCGGTGTGCGCCTCGGCGGGCGCGCCGGTCCTGGTGGAGACGCCCGGTGACGGCCAGGCGGCCGACATCGCCTACCTCCGCGAGCACCTGGCCCGATGAGCACGACACGGGAGGCGGTGGCCCCGCTGGTGGACGCCGGTACGCGCACCCGGCGGTTCGGCCGCGCGGCGCTGGCCGCGCTGGTCCTCCTGTGCGGGTTGACCCTGCTCGCGGGGTTCGCCAACAAGGACCGCTGCACCGGCCCCGAGTTCGACCAGTGGGGGCGGACCCAGCCGGACTACGACGTGCGCAACAAGGAAGAGGTCTGCTACTCCGACATCCAGCACCTCTGGATCGGGCGCGACGTCGACCGGCACGTCTTCCCCTACGTGCACGGCAGCATCACCCCCAAGGGCGTCCTGGTCGGCGGGGTGGTCGAGTACCCGGTGCTGACCGGCCTGCTGATCTGGGGCGGCGCGATCTTCGCGCACAACGACGCCGAGTTCCTGCTGTTCTCCGCGCTGCTGATGGCCCCGTTCGGGCTGGCCACCGGCTGGCTGCTGGGCAAGCTGGCCCGCTGGCGCGCGCTGCTGTGGGCGGTCGGCCCGCCGCTCGTGCTGTACGCGTACCACAACTGGGACCTGCCGGTGGTGTTCTGCGCGGTCGCGGCGGCGTACGTGGTGCAGCGCGGCTGGGGGCGCAGGGGCGCGGACCGGCCGCTGCTGGACCGGGCGCTGGTCGCGTCCGTGCTGCTGGGGCTCGGGTTCGCGTTCAAGATCTACCCGGCGATCTTCGTGCTGCCGCTGGCGCTGCACGTGCTGACCGCGCAGCGCGGCCGGTACGACGTGGCAGGCGCGGTGAAGGTGGCGCTCGCGTCGATCGTGACGGTCGTGGTGGTGAACCTGCCGTTCGCGGTCTTCGGCCTGGAGGGCTGGAAGGCGTCGTTCGCGTTCCAGGGGATGCGGCGGGTGGACATCACCACCAACTCCGTCTGGTACTGGTCGATGCGCCCGTTCATGAGCGACGACGCGATGCAGGCGATCGTCGGGGTGCTGTCGCCGATGACGATGCTGATCTCGTTCGGCCTGGCCTGCTGGATCGGCTGGCTGCGCTGGACCCGCGAGGGCGTCTACCCGTGGATCCCGGTCTCGGCGGCGATGCTGTGCGGGTTCCTGCTGCTGCACAAGGTGCACTCGCCGCAGTACACGCTGTGGCTGGTGCCGATGCTGGTGCTCATGCGGGTGCCGCTGACCTGGACGTTCGCCTACTTCGCCGCGGACCTGGCGATGGGCATCGGGATCTTCCGCTGGTACTACGCCATCGAGCAGGGGCAGCCGTCGGGCATCTACGACGGGTTCTCCGCGCAGGCCGTGGTGATCGGCGTGTGGGGCCGGGCCGCGCTGCTGGTCGCGCTGTTCTACCTGTTCCTCAAGTCGGACGTGGTGCCGTCCGCCCGCGAGCGGGTCGCCGACCACCTCGCGCCGTCGCCACCGCCGTCGCCCGCGAAGGCCTGACGGTCCCGACAACGGCGAAGGCGCCCTCCCGCAGCGGGGAGGGCGCCTTCGCCGTTGTCGCGCCGGAGCGCGCCGCTCAGGCGGGCGTGGCCGTCCGGTCGGCGGGCCGCAGCCGCAGCACCCTGCGGTCGGGGGCGCCGTCGAGCACGCCGCCCGCCGGGTCGTCGTCGCCGGAGACCCGCACCAGGTCCAGCGAGGGCTTGTAGACCTCCCGCAGCACCACCGCGCACAGCAGCAGCACCGCCGCGTCCCGCAGCAGCACCGCGCCGAGGAACCAGTCGATCGGCAGGCCCTTGTTCTCCTCGCCGAGGTAGAAGAACATCCGGGGCACCCACACCAGCGCGTCCACGGTCATCCAGGCCAGCAGCAGCTTCCACCTCGGCACCGCCAGCACGGCCAGCGGCACCAGCCACAGCGAGTACTGCGGGCTCCACACCTTGTTGGTCAGCAGGAACGCCGCCACCACCAGGAAGCACAGCTGGGCCAGCCGGGGCCTGGTCGGCGCGGACAGCGCCACCACCGCGATCCCCGCGCAGCACAGCAGGAACAGCGCGGCGGTGACCGCGTTCAGCACGGCGGGCGGCTCGCGGAAGCCGAGACCGGGGTCGAACCCGGTCCAGCCGGTCCACTGCACCAGCACGTTGTAGATCGTGTCCGGGTCCACGCCCCGGATGGTGTTGAGCCGGAAGAACTCGCCCCAGCCCTCCGGGTAGGCCAGCCGGATCGGCAGGTTCACCGCCAGCCACGCCAGCGCGGCGGCCAGCACGGCGTTCAGCGCCTCGCGCACCTTCCCCGACCTGAAGCACAGCAGCACCAGCGGTCCGAGCAGGAACAGCGGGTACAGCTTGGCGGCGGCGCCGAGGCCGATCAGCACGCCCGCCAGGACCGGTTTGCTGCGGGCCCAGGCGAGCATCCCGGCGGTGGCGAACGCGGTGGCCAGCGTGTCGAAGTTGGTGAACGCGTGCACCAGCACCAGCGGCGAGACGGCGACCAGCGCCGCGTCCCACGGCCTGCGGCGGGCGATCCGCAGCGTCGCCCACGCGGTGACCAGCCAGGCCAGCCCCAGCCACAGCGCGGTGAAGTCGAAGTACACGATGACGGTCATCGGCGAGGGCAGCAGGCCGGTGCTCTCCGCGATCGCGGTCCAGCCCTGCGCCATGCGCGCGTTGACCCACTGGAACAGGCCGGTCAGCACCGGGTACTCCATGTACCGGATGTGCTCGGTCGGCTTGCCCTGGTCGTCGAACCAGTGCGTCTTGTAGGGGAACATGCCCGGCTGGTCGAGCCGCTCCGCCGTGTACAGCGGGATGGTGTCCGAGTAGCACATGGCGGTGTACTGCTTGCCGCCCCGCCAGTCGAGCTGCACGACCCCGTTGGAGTCCACGTACTGCTGGATGCAGGGGGACTTCTGCAGGAACGCCAGCGACAGCGTCACCAGGGTCAGCAGCAGCACCACCCGCAGCGGCGTCCAGAACCACTGCCTGCCCAGCGAGGCGTGCCTGCCCGCCGGCCCGCCGAACGGCCTGCTCAAGCCTCTGGCTAGCGACTCCGTCCACGTCGGGTGCACCCGTTCCTCGGGTGTGAGCGAGTCGGTGTCTTCGGCTGACGCCTGGGAGTGCTGCGAAGGACTGGCCACCCGCCGGATGCTACGGGTAGCTCTGCGCGACGGACAGCAACCCCGCAGCGCGGGTCCGGGCGGTCCCGGAAAGCGCGAGGGGGGGGGGGGCGCCCCGGGGGGGGGGGGGGCGCCCCGGGCGCGGGGGGGGGGGGCGCCCCCCCGCCCGGGTGGGGGGGGGCCCCCCCCCCCCGGGGGGGCCCCCGCCCCTCGCGCTTTCCGGGACCGCCCGGACCCGCGCTGCGGGGTTGCTGTCCGTCGCGCAGAGCTACCCGTAGCATCCGGCGGGTGGCCAGTCCTTCGCA